>JBCCVH010000010.1:0-12410 GCA_039195685.1 Bacteroidota bacterium
GCCTACGCCCACAAGGGATACCACAACCTAGCCCTGCAATTTTGTCAGAAAGCGCTGGAGATATACAAAAAAGTATATGGAGATCACCCCCACCTAGACATCGCCACTTCCCATAATAATATAGGCACTATCTACTATCGAGCAGGGGACTATGACCAAGCCTTACAATATTATCAGATGGACCTTGATATGAGCAAAAAAATATATGGCGACCAACCGCACGCTAAGATTGCCACTGCTTATAATAATATAGGATTGGCCCACAAAAGCAAAGGAAACTATGACCAAGCCCTGCAATATGAACAGATGGCGCTTGACACCCACAAAAAAGTATATGGCGATCAACCCCACCCTCACATCGCCACTTCCTATCATAGTATAGGCGTTGTATACGATAGCCAAGGAGATTATGACCAAGCCCTGCAATTTTATCAGACGGCCCTCGATATGCGCAAAAAAATATATAGCGATCAACCCCACCTAGATATCGCCAGGTCCTGTAATAATATAGGCTTTGTCTACTATCGCAAAGGGGACCATGACCAAGCCCTGCAATATTATCATATGGCCCTTGATATGTACAAAAAAGTATATAGCGATCAACCCCACCTAGACATTGCCACTGCCCATGATCATATAGCTAGTGTCTATGATAGCAAAGGAGATACTGAGAAAGCCACTGCATTTTATGAAAAAGCAAGCAGCTACCTCGGAAACCTCTAAAGACATACCCCCAGTCACATGGCAGGTGCGCCGCAGCTTCCTTTTACCATAACAGCCCTTTGCGGTCCTTGCTTTCGCCTGCTATAGCAATAGCACATCACTAGATAGCCATAGCCAATCAATCTCTCTCACTGTGAGCTATAGCTACAAATACATGCCAAAACCCACTGATCATAGGCCAATAAAGCCTGAACCGTGACCTCAACGCCACTATAATAACCTTACGATGCAGCCGACTATCCCTTATGCAATAGGGCCAAATACCAAAAGATATGACATATCTTTTTTCTTAGCAGAATAATTTTGTAAATTGGGTCGCTTATTCGGATGCGCAAATGCATCCAAATCACACTTGCCATAGATACGCAAGCAAAGTTTAGACATAAAATTCAATTTACCCTATTACATATATGGAGCCAGCAAAGCGACAGCAACCCATGCACATTTTTAATGCCCCCCAGCAAACCTACACCCCCGCAGAAATAGAAGAGCTCATGCCCTTTTACAATAATGTCGCCCTTGTCTTAGCAGCGTATCAAATCGTAAAAGGTAAGGTGATCAGTCTAAATGAAAAAGATGTTGTCCTAGATATCAATGGCAAAGGAGATGCCTCCATCCCCCTTAACGAGTGTAAAGGTATACCTGACTTGAAAGTAGGCAATCATTTGGAAGTCTATGTCGTACAGCAAGAAGACCAGAAAGGCGATTTGGTCGTCTCTAGGAAAAAAGCCATGCTGCTAAAAGCATGGGAAAAGTTAACCGAAGCATACACCAACAAAGAAACACTGGAAGGCAAAGTAAAGCGCAAGATCAAAGGAGGACTTGTGTTAGATATTTTAGGGATAGAGGTCTTTTTGCCCGGTTCGCTGATCAGCACCACACAAACCACTGACTTTGACGAATTCCTGGGCCATACCCTAGAAGTAAAAGTGGCTAAGATCAATAAACAAAAAGATAATATTGTAGTCTCTAGAAAGTTGATCATGGAAGAAGCCGAAGAGAAGCAACGCAAAGAAATTTTAAAAAATATCGAAAGAGGGCAGATATTATCTGGTACTATCAAAAACATTACCTCTTTTGGGGTTTTTGTAAACTTAGGCGGAATCACAGGCCTATTGCACAACAGCTGCATGGCTTGGCATAAGCGCGTAGACCACCTTAAAGATGCTGTGGATGAAGAAGGCAAGCCTATATTTGAGCTTAACAACCCCATAGAAGTCGCTGTAAAAGACTTTAATCTAGAAAAAGGCTATATCTCCCTATCTACTAGACTCTTAGCTTGGGCTAAATTACCAGAAGATATTGTAGAAGGCTCTAAAATCAAAGGCGTGGTCAAAGAGATTTTTGATAGCTATTCTGTGATAGAAATTATGAAAGGTGTGGCAGGGACACTCCATATTGCAGAAATGTCCTATAGCAAACGCATCCGTCATCCAGAAGATGTCATTCATATAGGCCAAGAGATAGAAAGCGTGGTCAGCTCCATAGATCGAGAAAACCAAGATTTACGCTTAAGCCTGAAAGCGCTCCAGCAAGACCCTTGGGAAAGTGATGAAGTCAAGCAATACAAAGTCGGTGAACGCTATAAAGCCAAAGTATGTAGTATCTTTAAACATGGCGCTTATCTCGAGCTAATGCCAGGTGTAGAAGGCGTGTTGTCTCATAAACATATGTCTTGGGTAAAAAAAATAAATAATATGTACCACGTCTGCCGTATTGGAGAAGAGATGGAAGTAATGATCTTAGATGTCGACCATGAACACCGCCTATTTCAATTAGGTCGGCGCGAGTTGGAAGAGAATCCATGGCTATCCGCTTTCAAGAAAATATTTACCATCGGCTCTGTACACGAAGGGATCATACTTAAGCTCACACCTAAAGAAAACCAAGAAGGTCAAGAAAGTGCTATTGGCGGGGCTATTATTGAACTACCTTATAGCCTGCAAATATTTGTCCCTATCAAAAACTTAGACGCAAAAAAGCTTAAAGAAGGCGCTACAGGACAGTTTACTGTCCTTAAATTCTTCCCTGACGATCAAAAATTGCTGTTATCTCAAGTAAAAGACACTCCTGAGAAAAAAACAACAAGCAATAAAAGTGAGCCAAAAAGCAGCAGGCAACGGCAATACATAGCCTCGCAATCCGCCAGCACATTAGGGGATATTGGGGTACTCAAGCAGCTCAAAGAAGAGCTAGCCAAGAAAGATGCCGAAGACAGGAAGAAGAAGCGAGAAAAAAGTATAAAAAAATAATCATTACAAGGTCATGTGGCCGAGCGGTTAGGCAGGGGTCTGCAAAACCTCGTACAGTGGTTCGAATCCACTCGTGACCTCCTACCTATCTATAGATAAGTAGAGCCTCTTGCCTAGGTGGCGGAACTGGTAGACGCGTTGGTCTCAAAAACCAATGATGGCAACATCGTGTGGGTTCGACCCCCACCCTGGGTACCAATCATATCGCTATGGATCAATTGACACTCCCCCCTTTTTCCTACAAGATAAAAGGCCCCCCAGATAAACCCTATATCTTTGATTTACTCCGTAAGCAATATGTCCGACTCACCCCAGAAGAATGGGTCAGGCAACATATGATCCATTACTTAATCCACTATAGACAATATCCCCGTGGCCTTATGCAGTCAGAGTGTACCATAGACACACAAGGCCAGCGTGTGGATATTTTTGTATACAATAATCAAAAAAACCCCCTTATGCTCATAGAGTGCAAGGCCGCCAAGCAAAAACTCACCCCATTAGTCATTGCGCAGGTTATGCGCTACAATACCCAACAAGTCCCTTTTATTGTTTGTACCAATGGGAAAAAACACTTTTGCTTTCAAAAGCAAAAGAATGCCCAACCCTATGTTTTGTTAAAAGAAATACCTACCTTTGCCCACATTAACGAATGGTCGTCCTATGTATAGTCGCACTTTTATCACCGCCAAAGAAGCCTTGAAGCAATGTTTGCATACCACGCAATATCAACCCTATTGGCATAAAAGTGTGCTCCTTGCTGCTTGGCATCGACTCTTCCCCCATTTGAAAACCCAACTGAAAAAGCTCTTCTTAAAAAAGGATGTCCTCTATGTTTCTTTAGAATCTTTAATTTTAGCCAATGATCTTCGGCGCAATGCCACCCAAGTCCTCAGCAGACTACAGGAAGAAATCAAAGCTTTAGGCGAAGATCCCAAAATGGTAGAGGCTATTGTTTTTTTGTGAGCCTCTATGTTATTGAGCTACAAATGGCTGGTTCATCATTCGTTGTTCCACTGATATCCCAGCGGTAGCGCTACGCAAGCAATGCCTTATAGCAAGCATTGGCATGCCAGTGATGCCATACAGTCATGTGTAACCACTAACTGGTAATTATGTATTAGTATATGAAAAAAAATTTTAATATAGAGACACTAAGACAAAGCAGCACAACAGACCCTTTGCTTGGTAAACTCATTCTCTTGCATATCATATGTTATATCGGGTTGCTGTTGATCGGCACGATCTTATCACTCTTGAAAATCATAGATAGTCCTAACCAATTGCTATCTTACTTTTTACTTGAAAACACTAAAGTAAGTACCCGCCCATGGACACTTTTTACCTATATCTTGGGCATAGGCAATCTTCCGCTTCAATTCTTACGGGATATGATGTTATTACACTTTATAGGAAGGGCATCGTTTCCACTTTTTAAACGCCACCTTACCCTGCTCCTATATGGCCTTAGTACCCTCTTAACTGGGCTCATCTTTTGGCTCGGCATCAGCTACCTTCCCCTTTTTCGGGGAGAGACATTGAAGCTCTCTGCCGTCTCTCCTGTCTATTGTGCCATGTTGGGCGCTGTTTTAGCCTATAATTTTCACCATAAAGTCCCCCTATTCATCTTTGAATTTAAGCTAAAATTTTTAGGATTATTCCTTTTACTTAACACACTCTTCATCATCCCATCTGTTATAAATAATAAAGAAAAGCTACACGAGATCAACACCACACTAGAGGTAAGCAACTTGGTAGGTGCATTGATCGGGCTTGTATATGGATTATGTGTAAAAAAGCTCCCCTATTTTCAAAAAAAGCTTAATGTGCTGCCCAATCAAGCAATCACAAGTGACGCAATGCCACCACCACCCATGTCCCAAAGCGGCCCATCACTTACCAATGTTGATGACATTTTAGAAAAAATATCCCGCACAGGCTACGAATCCCTGACCCATGAAGAGCGGAAAAGATTATTTGATGCAGGAAAATAACCTTTAGTTGATTGGATTACACCTATTGAGATTGTTTATTAAAAAAACTATGCCTACTTACTATCCTTTTACATTAGCGAATGGGTTGCGTGTCGTCATCCAACCCAACCCCCAAAGCCATATGGTAGTCGTAAATATCCTCTACCGTGTAGGCGCTGCCTATGAAGCCCCAGACAAAACAGGTATGGCCCATTTCCTAGAGCATATTATGTTTGGCGGCTCCCGCAATGTAGCTTCTTATGACAAAGCGCTACAAAAGGTAGGTGGTCAAAACAACGCCTATACCTCTACAGATGTCACCAATTATTGGTGTAAACTTCCTGCCAATAAACTCCCAGTAGCCCTTTGGCTAGAGGCCGATCGCCTATTAGCCCCCTCCTATCATACACATACGGTAGAAACCCAACGCAAGGTAGTGATCGAAGAATTTAAAGAAGGCTATCACAATGCCCCCTATGGAGATGTATGGCATCAACTCTGTGACCAAGCCTATAAGGTACACCCCTACCGCTGGTCTACCATCGGAAAAGCCATTGACCACCTAAGTCAGGCCAATATGTCCAAAGAGGAAATTATCCGTTTTGGAAAGCGCTTTTATGCCCCAAATAATGCGATTTTAACCATTGTGGGTGGCATAGACCCCCATAAAGCCTATCAAGAAGTAAAAAAATGGTTTGGCGATATCCCTGCACACCCAAATTTTACCCTGCCTATCTTGCCCCAAGAGCCCCTGCAAAAAGCCCCTACCTTTCACACCATGGCAGGACAAGTCCCTCAGGATGCCCTCTATAAAGCCTACCATATCCCCAGCAGGCAAAACAAAGCCTATATCTCACTACGCGTGTTAAGTAGCTTATTGAGTAATGGCAAATCGTCCCTCCTCCATCACAACTTGGTAGAAAAGCAAGCACTCTTTACAGATATAAGCACCTATCCCAATGATACGATCGATCCGGGCCTGTTCATCATCAAAGGGAAATTGTCCTTAGGTGTTACGTTGAAAAAAGCCGAGCGAGCCTTAGCCGCATGTATTGAGCAAGTAACTGCTAAATCGGTAAGCCAAAGGGCACTTACCACCGCCAAAAACCAAGAAGTCTCTGCTTATCTCTTTGCCCATACAGAAGCCACCGCACAAGCGGAAACATTAGCCTATGCTACCCTATTTGGCGATAGTGACTTTTTTGAGCGCGAGATCGCCCAAATCAAAGAGGTCACCTTAGCAGATGTGCAGACAGCCGCACAGCAGACCTTTGGCCCTAATACTGGCCATACGCTTTATTATAAGCAACAGCGCAGCGGGGAATAGCGCAATAGCGTTGTGGTTTCATTCGTTTTTGAGCTGATATCGCAGGTAAAGTTACCTAAGCCATGCTTCCTCTCCGTCATATAAAGCGTTTGCATGCCAAGGATCCCACCCACCAATAAGCTAAAGACGCATAACTTGCTCAACTATCGCTGGCATATTGTTTTATACGGGCACAGCTGGCAACGAGTGTGGACATCAGTTTGGGAAAAAGGCACCTCAGGATCAAATAGCTCCTCTACTATTTCCTTCAACCCCTGTGCAAAAAAATCAGCATAAGGGGTAATATCGTCTAATAAGACATGTTTCCCTGCTGCATTGAGTATAGAGAGACTTAATTTGGGGGTGGCATCAAATAGGTTGCGAGTGCTCATGATCGTAGGGGCTACTTTATCCCCATCGCTCGCCTGCGTCTGTTGATAGAGCCAACTATACCATACGATTTGGAGTGCTGTTGTATTGCGATTAGTGCGGTGGCGATCAAAAAGCGTTGAAAGTTCACCTACTTTTGCACGAAAAGAGCTACTCTTATAGTCGATCACCCGAGAAGTCCCTTGCTTATGGTCCACTCGATCAATCATCCCACCGATACACACCTGCCGTCCATCAGCTAAGGGCAACCGCAAGGTAAGCCGCTCTGCACCCCCTAGCTCTAACCCTTGTATCACAAAAGGCGCATATTGCTCATCTACCCGCAAAATTTGATGTACAAGTGTGCGCAAGACACGCTCCACCACAAGCTTTCCCCCCAAGCTATTGCTGCTTTCCCCTTGTTTAGCCAGCTGGGTAAAGCACGCAGTGATGACGCTCGGTACCGCTTTTTTCAGCTTAGGAAACAGCTCTTTTGTGATACACTTGCCGATATAAGGCGTATACAGCTGCTCCATCGTCTGGTGTAGGACCTGTCCGAAGAAAGTTGGATGGATCAAAGGAGTTGGGGTAAGAGGTGGTTTTAACTTAGCAATATAGGTAAAATAGAAACGCAAGCCACAATCCAAATACGTGTTTACCGCTGAAGGCGTGAGTGGGTGGGTGGGTGGGTCTTTGGCAGTGAAAGCGGCAAGAGTGTCCAATATCTCCTTATCTTTGGGCACGGTAATGCTTTTCTTCGGCGGGAGCACGAGGTGATGCTTCCGCTTTTCAATCGTGAAAGGCCACTTAGCTTCGTATTGCAGCTGTAGGAGATAGCGACTTAAAGCGCTTGTTCCCCCACCACTTTGCCCCTCATGGTAGAAGAAAAAAGCCTTTTTCGTACGTTGCAAAAGCCTATAAAAGTGATAAGCATATAAGCTAGCTTGCGCTTTGGTCGTAGGTAGTCCATACGCTTCCCGCAATGTAGGAGCGATGATCGCAGATGTACGACCTATAGGCGGAAATTTTCCCTCATTCATCGAGAGGATAAAGACATAGTCAAAGTCCAAGAGCGCTACTTCGCTTACAGTGGTAATCCGCAACCCCTCTACTGTGCCGCTATGCAACGGCAGTGATATACTCGCCATCTGTCCCGCAAAAAAATCGATCAATGGCCAATCAAGCGCTACAAAGTCCGCGGCAGGTCGCTTCGCCAGCTGGGCACAAAGTGCACTCGCCTTAGCTATGGTCACCTCCTCCCATGGCATCCATGGAGGATCAGTTTTTTTATCGTCCATGAGCATTGCCAAAAAAGTGATGAAATAATTCCATACCCCCCCCTTTTTTTCGGGAGGCGTAAGCAAGTGCCGCCATAGCCGAGGCAGCCCAGCTATGGCGATGGCAGCTACAGGATCGAGGCCATAGCCATGCGCCAGTTGGGTGGACAGTGTATTGTCTAGCTTGATATAAGGATGAGCTAGTAATGCCGCCAGCTGCTGCGTCAGGGCAGGGCTAGGAAATTTATCCGTATGGCTTTTTTTTTGGGTATGGTATTGCTGCTGGTGGTAGTGAAACTTCAATACATGCAGTAATAAGGCATACAAAGGTGTGTGCCTCATCGGATAGCGCATATCCAGCATCAGCGCACACTCCTTAGGCATATGATGAAGCACAGGAATCAACAAGGCAGGATCTGCCAAGACCACCACTGCATGCGCAGGACGAAAAGCGTTGTCCTCCTTCATCAAGCGATGCAATATCACACCCAATTGTTCGGCTTGTCCTACTTCAGTAGCACTAGGGTAACACTGTATAGTCGCTCTTTGTGCCTGCAGCGCCGTGCCATAAGGCCCTTGTAAATGTTTACCCAGCAGCTTGTCTTGGGCATACGTCCGCAGATAATGCCCCGCCTCTTGTACAGGCGAGGTCATATAATAGTCATCAGTATCATAGTAGAGCGATAGGTCGCACTGCTCGGCCAGCAAGCCAAATATGTTGATCACCAGTGGCGTAAGCGGCTGTAGCCCTACTGGGATGATATGTGTATATTCCACTGCTATATCGCCCCCTAGCAATGCCGCATACACCTGCTGATAGTAAAGTCCTTTATAAACTACCCCAGCTGCTTTGAGCCGCTTATGAAAATCCTCATAGATAGCCCCCCATGCTTTCCAACCCCGTAAAAAATCCTGTACCATAGGCCTTTCGTCATCATCATACGCCTTTTCCCAAAACGACAAGACCTTTTTTTGTTGCGCCGCTGTTAGCCCTTGAAGGTCGGCCGCCTTCGGATGTGGACTAAAGAGCTGCGAAGCAGGGATTACATATTGGGCCAGCTCTTCAAACAAATCATATAACTGCCCTCCTTTGCCATTACAGAAAGCTGCAAAAGAAGCTTTTTCTCCTGCTACTGCTTGCGCTGCACCATAGAGATAGCCTAGTAACGTCAGCTTAGGAGCTACCCTTTTGGGCAGTAGCACTTGCATAAAATCAGCTAAACTATATTGGGCAGGAGCCCACGCAGGACCAGTGAGATGCCCTCCCAAATAGCGTCTAAATTGGTAACCTGCACTGGAGGAAGGAAAGATGAAAGCCACCTTTTCTAGTGCTTGTCCATGCATCGCATATGTTTTCTTAGCTAACCCTGCTAGGAAAGTTGTAGGGTTTACCATGTAGCAAACTTATATAGCCTTTGCCCATAATGCCAAAAAACCAAGCAAAAGGCACATGTAACAGGCCCTAAGCTGGCTTGAGGAGGACAAATTACCTCTATTGGGGACTATTTCAGATAAAAGTTGTAACTTTGCCGCAGCATAGCCAACGCACTAAAGATCACCAACAAGCTAATTTATACAATATAAAAAATCATGCGTAAAGCAAAGCAAGCATTCATCGCAGTATTTGCTACCGATGGAAAGCAGTTTAAAGTAACGACAGGCACACATTTGCAGCTGGATAGACGTGCGGTGAAAGTAGGAGACGAGATTACTTTTTCGGAAGTACAACTACTCGCCGACCAAGAAAATGTAGCCACTGGCGATCCCTATATCCCAGGTGCTTCTGTAAAAGCCAAAGTGTTGGCACATGTCAAAGGAAAGAAGAGGATTGTATTTAAGAAAAAGAGGAGAAAGGGCTACGCTGTTAAAAATGGGTATAGAAAAGCCTATACCAACGTTCAAATTTCAGCCATTTCCGCTCAATAGGGCGATACAATGGTAAACAAACTTAATTATATTTTTTAATTTTTAACCTATGGCACATAAGAAAGGAGGAGGAAGTTCACGGAATGGACGAGATTCCGAAAGTAAACGGTTAGGTGTTAAGATTTTTGGGGGTGCATATGCTAAAGGTGGCAGCATTATTGTACGCCAGCGTGGCACCAAGTTTTATCCTAGGCACAATGTAGGCATGGGTAGAGACCATACTTTATTTGCTACCATAAGTGGAAAAGTCGCTTTTCACAAAACCAGTAAAAAGTGTTTTGTGGATGTGATTGCAGCTGTATAATATTTGTTTTTGCGCATAATATGAATGTCAACATGTCGCAACTACTCTTGTTTTTCGTAATTGTGGTTGCCCCTACCGCTTGGATTATCAAACTCGATCTGCAGTATACATACAATAAGCACCACCCTACTGCCGAAAAAGAAGTCCTTACCCGAAAGGAGAGAGAAGCCAAAAAATATCCTCCTGGCGAGCGCGATACCAAGATGAGAAATGCCATCAAAGCCCATAGGGTCGCCCAAATAAAGAGCCTACTAGAAGGGCATGATCTTACCATAGCAAAAAGTGAGCAAAGTAAAGCCTATCAACGCTTTACAAAAGGCCTCTATGGGGGCTGGGACTGGGAGCTATGTAAACAGCTTGCGCCCCGTTTGGGCCTTTCCTTCTTTTGGGCGCTGTTTGTCAATCCTTTTTATTTCTTATCCACCTATAATGCCTTTCGGTTTTTAAGATTTCCTTTAAACTCGGCAGGATATGGGCTTACCATTTTTTCCTATGCTATGCAATTTGTAGGGTTAGATATACAAGGGGGGAAAAAGCCTTTTTCCAAACAATTAAAAGAGAACCTCGCCGCTATATACTGGCCATGCTTTCCTTTCGCCAATACGCTATATATGCTCTATCGCATATACACTGATATAAAAGCCCCCTCTTATTTGATGATGATACTTGCCAGTGATAAATTTACCCCACAAGAGAAAGAATCTTTGCAAGAGCTATTTTATACCAAAATAGCAGCTGGTAAAAACCTTAACTATAAGCCAAGTGCTATGCAAACGTATGGCCTTATTTGTACGCAGCATAACGAAGCTGAACGTATTGAAGATGAGTTATTGAAGAGACTAGAGGCTAACTTAAAACGCATAGACGAGGAAAATAAACTAAGGGGCCATGCGTGGATCGTCTATATATGGCTGCCACAGCTCATGTATAGTGCCTTGCGTACTGCTATTTTCTATAGTGGCCTGAGTTTTACCTACATCGCACTTCCCGCCTCATCAGATGATACGTATAAGGTGGCCACCTATACAGACGGCATCTCCCTTAACCAAGATGAGTACACTAAAGAAACACCAAACAACCAAAAAACTATTGATGAGGCAAAGTTGATGTGGAAAATAGTGCACCTGATTTGGGCAGCCTGTTTGCATAGTGGCTTTGCTAGTGAATACCAATTTCCTTAGATGTGCATGCAAGCTACAGCTAGCTTTTAGCATAAAATGCTTATATTTGGGCAAAAAGTATCTTGCACTTTATCGATGTAAACAAGTGCGATATGAAAAATATTCTCCTCATTGTGAACTATAAAAAGAAATCCCTATATTGAGTTGTAAGGTAACAAGTGTTATCTTCATAAGAATTAAAGATTAAAAAGATAAAAATTATGGCAAACGGATTAAATAAAGTGCAGCTAATAGGCAACTTAGGTAAAGACCCAGAAGTAAAGGTATTTGAAGGTGACAGAAAACGTGTAAGCTTTTCTTTGGCTACTAGTAGAACGTATAAAAGCAGGGAAGGGCTGAATACAACGAAAACAGAATGGCATAATATTGTTTTATGGAGTCCTACAGCAGAAATAGCAGAGCGCTTTTTGACAAAAGGCAGCCAAGTTTATATAGAAGGAGAGATAAACAATCGTTCCTATGAAACCAATACAGGTGAGAAAAGATATATTACAGAGATCAATGGCCGTCAGCTGCTGTTGTTAGGCAGAGGGGCAGGTGCAGAAGCCAATACTGCCATGGATAGCGAAAGCAGCCCGATGTCGAGCAGCGACATCCCTAATGCAGATACGACTGCTGCACCAGTCACCCCTACGACCAATAAAACGAGTACGCTTACTAACGAAGAAGAACCAGATAATACCCTGCCTTTTTAGTTGATATTTAGACGGAAGCCTGTCGGCTTCCGTTTTTTTTACCTCTTTTAGCTTTTTGGGGAAGTGCCGCTTTTTATAAAAATAGGCTATCCTGCACCATAAGCTACGTGCAAATACGCTTTCACACACGCTATACGTTCCATAAGCCTAGTGTGGCTGTACTATGGTCCATGTGCTCCTCTAGTGTAAAGGAGCAACAACATACCAACTCGTTGGAAATTAAGCACTAAACTTTGACAATAGAGATAAAAGTTATTATATTAGGCTAAATAGTTAACCCTGAAGTATAGCTAAAACGTAAACAACACAAACTATGTGGTGGTGCTGAGCAGTGCCAAGCATCTGCCGAAACCACAAAAAACCTTCCCTATCTGTCAAAATCAATAGTTGCCTTTGTTAGTTGA
>JBCCVH010000011.1:0-7500 GCA_039195685.1 Bacteroidota bacterium
AACAAAAAAACCAACTAAAAAAGCCTCAAAAGTCTGCTTCTGCTGTCAGATAAACATGTGTAGCGAAGTGTTAAAATACCACTACCATTTGACACTAATATGGTGTTTAAGATGCATGCTAATAAGCACACTATTTGTTTAGAGTTAACTGGGAGCACTGCCTTCAATGCAGCACAGTAATAAAGGAGCTAGCTAATGCTAGTGTAGTGATAAGGCGAAATGAAGTACCACCTGCAATTAAATAATAATCGTGCTTGCACGCGTTTTATCTCCTTTTACTATTGAGTTTCGCCAATAGACGGAGAATTTCCACATAAATCCACAGTACTGTAGCCAATAGCGACATAGCGCAGTACCATTCTATGGCTTTAGCATACCGATTCTTAGCTCCTTGCTTGATGCTATCCATATCGGCTAATAGACAAAAAGAAGCCAATACAATCACAAATAGGCTAAACAAAATACCAATAAAACTATTACCGTTGATTATATTAACGGGGCTATAAACTCCTATTATCCAAAGGAAAAAGTTAATACTTTGGAGTACAACTAACGCAATTAGAGCAATGCCTAGGCGCTTTCGCATGTGATCATCAACCTTGATTGCCTCATTCGCACTAATAAAGGCCACCGTGATAAACACAATACATGTACCTAAAAATGCCTGAAAAGCTAGGCCAGGGAGGACGGAATCCACCAACTTAGACAAGAGGCTCAACAAGACACCTTTTAATATAGCATAAGGAAAAATAAGATATTTCGCCCAAAGAGGTTTAACGCTAACCGCAAAAAATAGTCCTAGGATGCTTATAAAACATAAACTAGATATGCGATTCAAAGCCTCTAAACTTTCTTTCATATCGTAATTGAACCATATATATGTAGCACTTAGCAATGTCACAAGAAGTGCACACAAACTCTTTTTCAGTGTACTGTTTACCGTCATTACCTCCTTATGGGCTAGTGCGCTATCATAAACTTGTAAACGCTCTTGCTTTAGCAGAGGGTTTGTATTAACTAATTTTCTTTTTTTTTTCATGTTGTTTTGGATAATAAGGTTTAAAAATAGGTTTGCCGCAAATATACAAAAAATGAATCAAAAAAACTAAGCAAATACTCAATAAAACGCCTAATCAGTAACGAATAATTAAAACGTAATTCGCAAGCGGGCTACAGGAATATCTAGCTTTTGCCGATATTTTGCCACTGTCCGCCGTGCCAGTAAAAAGCCTCTAGCCCGTAAGATATCTGTCAGCTGCTCATCTGTATAAGGTTGCGATTTATCCTCCTTTCCAATCAAGTCCACCAGCATCTTCTTCACTACCCGACTACTTACTTCCCCACCATCTTTAGTCTGTATCGCCTCGGAAAAAAAATACTTTAGCGGGTAAATCTGAAAGTCCGTTTGCACAGCCTTATGAGCAATCGCACGTGACACCGTTGAAATATCCATCTCAATTTCCGCTGCAACATTCCGCAAAAAAATAGGGCGCAAGTCATCTACCTCGCCCGTCTCAAAAAACTTACTTTGCAACTTCACAATTGCCTTCATAATTTTCAGTAAAGTCTTTTTCCGCTGCTCCAGTGCTTGAATAAACCATTTAGCGCGACTCATTTTATCCTGTATAAATGTTACCAACGCCTTTTGATCTTCGTCTGGAGACGACTGCTGCGCTTGCAAAAGCTGCTCGTACTCCTTTCTTATCGTCAGGCGAGGTGGTTTTTCCCCTAATAGCGTCACCTTAAGCCCCTCTCCTGCATACGTCACCAAAAAATCAGGATGTACAATCGTCTTGTTTGGCAAGTTAGGCTGCGACACAATTGGATAAGGCCGTAAACGCTGAATCAGCTCCAGTGCCTCTTTAAGCTTTTCACGAGCACACCCCAACCCTGCCATTATCTTTGCATAATGCTTTCTCGTAAAAGCCTTAAAATAATCCGTAAGTATAGTACGTGCACAAGCCACTACTGGTGTCTCTTTGCATCCCTGCAATTGCAGCAATAAACACTCCTGCACATCACGTGCAGCAATACCTGGTGGCCCTAAGCGTTGTATTTGATGCAGCACTTTTTCTACCTGTGAGGCTGTCACGGCTTCATAGTGTAAGACCATCATCTCCGCCACCATAATGTCTATATCACTAGACAGTAAACCTTCCTTGGTCAAGCTCCCAATAATATGCTTAGCAATCAGCTTTTCAAGCGCTGTAAAAGATAAAAAACCCACTTGTCGGTAAAGTTCTTCCCGAAAAGATTCCCTAGGCGCTGGCTTACTCATCATCAAACTATCCAGCGAGCCACTAGCCACATGCCTTTTCTGAGGCGTATAATTCGTCCCATCCTTAACTAGCGCAGTAGTGGTGATTTCTTCCCCCTCCTCAAGCGCTAGGGGCTCTTTCTCCTCTTCCTTTGCAAGTACGGGATTATCTATCAACTCCTCTGTGATCTTATGCAAAAGATCCGCATTAGAGACAGGCAGTAGCTTGATCATCTGCAATTGACGCTGATTAAGCCCTTGCTTCATCTTTTGTTTTAAACGCAATTTAGACATTTTATGTGAATGTAAAATAGGATTTGTAATTTGGGCCTGTGAATTTCCGAAATTTAGGTAACTTTTTTGAGCTAAGAAACTATTTAAACCGATTATACAATTAACCATGTTAACCATCAAAACCCTACTCACCCAACTATCGATCCACCAAGAAGCCACTATCCACGGCTGGGTGAAAAACAAGCGTGGTAGTAAAAACGTTATTTTTGTCACCCTACAAGACGGTAGCTGCTTTTCTCCACTACAAGTCGTCATCGACCCCACCCAATTTAAAGAAAACCTATGCAAACAAATTACTGTAGGTGCCAGCCTGCGCATCACTGGGAAAATAGTAGCTTCCCCTGGCGGCGAACAGCAAAAAGAACTCTCTGCTACACACATAACCATTTTAGGCCATGCTCCCAGCGACTATCCCCTACAGCCTAAGCGGCATACACTTGCGTTTATGCGCACCATTCAACATTTACGCCTACGTACCAACACCTTTAGCGCTGTCTTCCGTGTACGACACGCCTTAAGCTATGCGATACACACTTTTTTCCATCAAAAAGGCTTTCTATGGATACACACCCCCATTATCACCAGTGTAGATGCCGAAGGTGCTGGGGAAGTATTTGGCATCACCTCTAAAGAGAAAGAGGGAAATTTCTTTGGGAAAAAAGTAGCCCTCACTGTATCAGGCCAGCTCCCAGGCGAAGCAGCAGCCCTCAGCTTAGGTAAGATATACACCTTTGGCCCTACCTTTAGGGCTGAAAATTCCAATACTCCCCGCCATTTGGCAGAGTTTTGGATGGTAGAGCCAGAGATAGCCTTTTACACCCTCAAGGAAAATATTGCCCTGGCTATTGATATGATCAAGTATTGCCTACGCCATGCACTCACCCACTGTAAAGAAGAGATGGCCTTCTTAGAAAAAAGGATGATGTACGAAAACAAGCAAAAAGGCCAATCCACCACTCGACCTCTGCGTGAGCACTTAACAGCCATCGTATCGAAAGATTTTACCCATATTACCTATACAGATGCCATAGCCCTATTAAAAGAAGTACATACTAAAGCCCCGCAACACTTTCCAGATGGCATTGTGCCATGGGGAGAAGATCTACAAACTACTCACGAGCGCTACCTCACCAAGCATTTTGATGGCGGCGTAGTGGTCACAAACTATCCCAAAGGTATAAAAGCCTTTTATATGCGGCAAAATGACGATGGTAAGAGCGTAGCTGCGATGGACATCTTATTACCAGATGTTGGGGAGATTGTGGGCGGCTCCCAGCGGGAAGAACGTTTAGATTTGCTCAAAGCCGCCATCACCCACATGGGGTTAGACCTTAAAGAGCTTGCTTGGTACCTCGATACCCGCCGCTTCGGCACTGTACCCCATAGTGGTTTTGGGTTAGGATTTGAGCGACTTGTCCTCCTCGTTACAGGTATGGACAATATCCGTGATGTGATCCCCTTCCCCCGCACGCCTAACCATGCCATGTGCTAAAACTATCCAACGTATATACTATGATGTCCCATTCCATACAGCCAATATCTTCCTTTTCTTTTCAAGCGTACCGACCCCATGATCCTGTCTACTACGCCTGCTATCCACATCCCATAAAGGATATCCTATTACTCACTACCCAGAAAGGTATTTGTGGCCTCCATTTTTTGATACAACCTTTGGATACACATCTTCAGCTAATGGCAAAATCGCTAGGCACCACTCCACAATCCAAACAGACCTATCCCGATATATTTTGGCACACATTACAGCAGGCTCACCTGCCAACAATCTCCTTAGTGTTGGTAGGGACACCTTTTCAGCAACAGGTATGGCAAGCCCTCTGCAGGATACCTCATGGCACTACGACACACTATCAAGCCATTTCCCACAAGCTAAACAAGCCCCAGAGTACCCGCGCGGTAGCCAATGCCATTGCCAAAAACCACATCGCTTGGTTAATTCCCTGCCATCGTGTCTTACGAAAAAGCGGACAGCTAGGCGGCTATCGATGGGGAGTGCAGATCAAAAAAAACTTGCTTATTGCCGAAAGGCAATCGAGTTGACTTCACAAGTACAACGTAGTGGTTAAAATAGTGGGGCTATAAAAACAGGAGTAAATGGCCTGTTTCTTCGGCTGCGAATCGATGCCTAATTTGAAAGGTCTTGGAATGGAAACGCTTCATGTGGCATAGATTATGCGTACAAGTTGACAAAAGGGGTTTTCTTCCATTCAGAAAGCTGTTTGGTCAATTGCGCGGCAGTCGCTTCTAAAGAGAGAGAAGATATTCCCCCAGCGGCATTCTTATGTCCTCCACCAGCAAAGTGGGTAGCGGCAAGGGTACTCACATTATTATCCCCTAACGAACGAAAAGAGAGCCGCACATCATTTTTCTGCTCGGTGAGAAGCACTGCGACCAAGACATTTTGGAGATTCAAAGCATAGTTAACCAAACCTCCTGTATCCCCTGATTGTAACCGAAAGTGCATAATATCTTTTCTTGGGATAGCAAAGAAAGCAAATTGGTTTTTTTCGTCTACGGTAAGCCGATGAAGAATAGCATTAGCTAAGAAACGCATCTTATTGTGGGGATTGTTGCCTTGACAGGCAAAAGAGACCCAACCGACATCTATGCCCTTGCCAATCAGCTTGGCAGCCACCAGATGTGCTGCAATGGTGGTATGCGCTGTAGTAAAAAAGTTCGTATCGGTAGCCAAGCCTACGTATAGGCACACGGCAATATTTTTATCAATAGCTGGGGCTAGACCTACCGCTACAAAAAGATCATATAAAAGCAAGGCTGTAGCAGGTACGTCTGGTTCGCAGAAAATGACTTTTGCTGGGTCAGGAACACCTGCATGGTGGTCGATAATGATCTTATCTCCTTTTGCACGCTGCACAAGATCAGCCATCGCTCCCAAACGGGAATATTGTCCAAAGTCCAAGCAAAAAATCACCTCTGCGCGCTGCACCAAAAAGGCTGCTTCTTCCCGTTGCTTCTCTCCAATGATCACCTCTTCTATCCCTGGTAACCAAGCTAAAAAGTTAGGATATACACTAGGCGAAATCACCGAAACCTCCCCGCCATAAAGCTTACATAGCTGGGCAAGGGCCAGCGCACTTCCCAATGCATCTCCATCGGGACGATGGTGCATAGTGATGACAATGTGCTTCTTTTCGGTAATGCTTTTTTTAAGATAATTTAGTGCTTCCATAGGGCACAAAGGTAGGTATTTTTATACGTAAGGCCATAGCTTATGTGCATTCTATGACGCATGATCTAGTTCAGGTATCTTTGGCAGTCAGCAGGAAATAGATAAAACGGTTTGCCTTACTTGCGCTCTATTGCCCCACAAAGCTCAGGCATCATTTAACGTTGTTAATTCATTCACTGACCCAATCAATATGCAGCAACCCATTAGGCATTCAAGCGTATGGGGGACTATTTTGTAGATAAAGCGCAAAGGAGCTCATGGGGCATTAGGATTGATGGGTTATTTTAGCATAAGCTTAGCAAACCTAAGCATAAGCGTTTTCGAGCCTCCCTGCAAAAATTGCACAATAGCTTTTTTGTGGTCTCCCGTACCATCTAATGCCTGGATAATACCTTCCCCAAAGACGGGATGGATGACATATTGCCCTATTTTAAAAGCTGAGATTTCCGCAATAGAAAAGCCCTTTTGGTTACGATAGCTGCGCTGGCGCGGAGCAGGATACCCAGCAGGGCGATAGCTTTTAGCTTCAGGTGTATTTGGATTGAGGACTGAAGACCACGAGGGTTTGCTTTGCGTCTTATAGAGATGTGGCCCATTGACATTGAGCTCTTTGAGAAAACGACTGGGGGTGGTGGCTGTTATCTCTTGGTTTTGATAGTGATGATCCGCATAAGAGATCATGAGCTCTCGTTGTGCGCGGGTGATCGCCACAAAAAAGAGCCGCCGCTCTTCTTCCAATTCTTTTGCAGTACCTACTGAAAATGAAGATGGGAAAATATCTTCTTCCATACCTATAATATAGACATAGGGGAATTCCAACCCTTTTGCTTTGTGGGCAGTCATTAGCTTAACCCTTGGTTGGTTGGGGTTATCTTTGGTGTCGTGGTGGGTCATCAGGGCAATCTCCTCTAAAAATAGGGTAAGTGTAGCCTCTTCGCCATGCGTAGCTACAAAATTTTGTAGGCTGTTTAAAAGCTCTTCTACATATTCATAACGTGGGGTCTGGTCTAAGGAGAGATCTGCTTGAAAAAGCTTTTTGAGGCCAGAGGCTACAATTGTTTGCTTCGCAATAGTATGGGCGTTTTCTTGAGCTAAAAGTGCGCGCTGGCCATTAATGAGCTGTGCAAACTGGGCAATCTTCTCTGCGACTTGGACAGACATCCATTCCTTTATTTTGGTGATGGCTTCCCAAACACTACATCCTTTTTCCTTTGCATATTGGTATATTTTTTCAAGTGTTTTCGGGCCAATATTTCTTTTTGGTTGATTGATGGCACGCATCAAAGCTTCCTCGTTTTGGGGATTGACGATCAATTGCAAATAGGCTAGCACATCCTTGATCTCTTTTCGCTGAAAGAAAGAAATATTCCCAATAATCTGATAAGGAATATCCTTTTTGATCAATATTTCTTCTAAAAGTCTGCTTTGGTGATTGGTACGGTATAAGATGGCAAAATCGTTATAGTCGACGGCGAGTTCTTTTTTATTGGCCTTTGTAATAAGCTCGTCTATTACGGTATACGCTTCTGCCATACTATCGTTGGCAGAGATGATTTCCACAGGGGCCCCAATCTCGTTGGTGGTGAAGAGGGCTTTTCGATGTTGGCCTTTATTATGTTGAATAAGTGCGTTGGCTGCTTGTAATATTTGTTGTGTAGAGCGGTAATTTTGTTGGAGTTTATACTTTTTAGCATTGGAGAATGTATGGCAAAAAGAGAGGATATGCTTTACTTCTGCGCCA
>JBCCVH010000012.1:0-11083 GCA_039195685.1 Bacteroidota bacterium
ATGGTTGCTGGGGGCTGGAAGAAGACAGAGTCTCGCCCTAATTCGCTCGCCCCTGGCATAGATAAAACATTGCTTAACTAACGCTATCTGCGATTTCAGTGCAAAAACAAAGCATACAACAACTTTACTCACTACGCGTTACTAATTTTTTATTTACTCTTCTATACTAGATTTGCACAATAAGGGTATTAGATAACAACTCAGATTTGCAATTATGTCAAAACTATGTCTTTCAAAAAATATAAAATCAATAAGTCCCTCCGAGTCAACATCATCTATGTACTTTTGTACTTACTTTTAGGCGGTATCGCTGGCACATTATGCAGCCTATACACAGCTGCCTCACTCAACAACTCCTCAGCAGAGCCAGCTTACATCCCCTACTTTAGCCCTAAAGGAGGTTGTACAGCAGCCATTGTCAAAGAAATTGAGGCTGCCGAAAAACAAATCTATATGCAAGCCTACTCCTTTACCTCAAAAGCCATTGGAGATGCTCTATGTGCAGCAGAAAAGCGCGGTGTCAAGCTCTGCATCCTCGTAGATCAAGAGCAGTATGCACAAAAGAGAGCCGCTCAAATCGACAGACTAAACGGCTCCAATACTTTTCGTTATATCAGCAAAAAAAGTGGATTAGCTCATATCAAAACTTTAGTGGTAGACAACAAAAGCTTTCTGGTAGGCTCTTTTAATATGGATGAAAACGCCGAACACATTAACAGAGAAAACCTTTTGTACGTTCATGGAGACTCAGAAGCCTGCCAGCAAGTGATCGACAACTGCATTCAAAATTGCCAAAAAGCTCTTTCTTATGACAAATATCAAAAAAAGCGTAAAACGCTCTCAAAAAACTTAAGAAAAGGCGCAAAAAGAAGCAACCCAAATCTCCACTAATAGTATAATAGTCGCTTATCCTATGAATAAACTTATAGCAACTAAGCCTAGCAAGCCAAAAAAAGCTTTTAAGCTCAACAAAATATCCCCTTACTTCGTTGCCCTATTTATAGGGAGTTTGCTAAGCTTTCACCTCACTGAATACTACTACACCAGCCCCCACTCTCATAAGGTCCCTCAAGGAGAAGATAAAGCCATTAAGCTCTTTTTTAGTCCTAAAGGCAAATGTGCCGCCCATATCATCAACACCATCAAGCAAGCTGAAAAGGAAATTTATATTGCCATTTATGTCTTTACCCATCAAGGTATTGCCAACGCTCTCGTCTCTGCTAAAGCAAGAGGTGTCGATATCCACATCTTAGCCAACAATACCTATGCAACTGCGCGCTATTCTCAATTGGACTACCTAGATAAATACCATATCAATATCTACATCGATAATCGACCAGGTGTCTTCCACCATAAATGGTTAATAGTCGACAAAAAAACCATCATCACAGGCTCTTACAACTATACCAAAAGTGCTGAAGAGAAGAACAATGAAATAATAGGGCACATCGAATCGCGCGCTGTCGTCGAAAAATACCACCAAGATTGGGAAACCCATATACAAGACCCGAAAGTATACCGCTATGGGGATCTAAGCTCCAAATAGTTCGCATAGTCTTTTATCGTCATTAGCTTGTACATAAGTTAAAATGGGGACCAAATTTTACACAACAAATTTGACTTTCTCAATGGGGTGTGGGTGGGTGGGGCACTAAGGCTTTTCTTTGGATATAGCTTAACATAGAGGGTTTAGTTGGCAGTGTATATATAAGCCTTAGCAGCAAACAGATAACATGGCACTAAACAAAAAAGTTTTGATTGGTAAATTGCTTTAGAAAACGTAGATCGTTTTGGGTAAAGAGCCGCACATCTGGGATTTGTGCCAAGAGCATGGCCATACGTTCTAATCCTATCCCAAAAGCACATCCTGTATATTGTTCAGGGTCTATCTTACAATTCGAAAGTACATTGGGATCTACTATCCCAGCACCGCCTATTTCTACCCAGCCAGATTTTTTACAGATCGTACATCCTTTGCCTTTACATAGTAGACAACGGATATCTACCTCTGCACTGGGTTCTGTGAAGGGAAAGAAGGAGGGGCGCAAACGAAATTCAGTTTTAGGACCAAATAAAGCTTGTACAAAATAGCATAGCAGTTCTTTTAATTTTTTAAAAGTGACATTTTCGGCGACATAAAGAGCTTCTATCTGATGAAAAACGCAATGTGACCTTGCGGATATCGTTTCATTACGATAAACGCGACCGATGGAGATAATACGGATAGGAGGGCGCTGGTTTTCCATGATACGTATCTGTACAGAAGATGTTTGGGTACGCAGAGTCATCTTAGGGGCATCTTTTGGGGTTTTTAGAAAAAAGGTATCTTGCATATCACGGGCGGGATGGTTTTCAGGAATATTGAGCGCAGAAAAATTATGCCATTCATCTTCCATCTCTGGCCCTTCTACAACTTTAAACCCTATTTTCTCTAAGATGTGGGTAATCCTATGTGCTAAAAGGGTAAGTGGATGTAAACTGCCAGCCGCGATAGTTGGGGGAGGTAAGGTATAATCTTGCTTGTGGGTACTTTGTGTGCTTGTACTGGCAGTGGCGATGGTTAAGCCAGCGTATTTTTGCGTGGCCAGTTGTTTAAGTTCGTTAAGCTTGAGGCCGATTTCCTTTCGCTCTGCTGGATTGAAAGGCTTTAGCTCTTTAAAAAAAGAATTGATCTTATTGGTTCTTGCTAAAAATTTTTTCTTAAAGTCAGCTTGGGATTCTAGTGTAAGCACATAGGTATTGATCGCTTCTTTTAGTTGTGCAAGTGCTTTTTTGATGTCGGTAAAAGTCATCGATATAGGTTAAACTCAAGATAGCAAAGCTAATGCTTATCTTTTAGAAAATTTGCTTTTTGTGGGAAAAACATACACAGTAGGTGGCTTATGTCAATAGCTGCTGGATGACGATACCACATAGGATATTGAGTTTGATTAAAATATTCATACCAGGGCCAGAGGTATCTTTTAGGGGATCACCTACGGTATCCCCTACGACAGCTGCCGCATGGGCAGGGGTGCCTTTTTTGATGAGCTTACCATTAATGATTCCCCCTTTTTCAAAGGCTTTCTTAGCATTATCCCAGGCACCGCCAGCATTGCATTGGAAGAGTGCCATCGCTGTACCTACAACTACAAGGCTCATGAAAAAAGCGGCTAATACTTGCGTGCCACAGGCTATATAAAGGAATATGGGGGTGACAACTGTGAGGAGGCCAGGTAGCAGCATTTGTCGTAGTGCGGCCTTTGTTGCAATGGCAATACAGCGATCATATTGAGGCAGGCTTTTTCCCTCTAATATGCCAGGTATTTCACGAAATTGTCGCCGTACTTCATAGACCATATCCATAGCAGCTTTGCTGACGGCACGGATCGTAAGTGCAGAAAACAAGAACGGGATCACAGCCCCGATAAAGGCTCCAGCTAATATAGGGGCCTCGCAGAAGTTAATATGGGTAAGGTGGGCTTCTTGTACAAAAGCTACCAAGAGTCCTAATGCTGTAAGGGCTGCAGAAGCGATGGCAAATCCTTTTCCTGAAGCAGCAGTTGTATTCCCTACGGTATCGAGGGCATCGGTGCGGTGGCGTACAGCAGCAGGGAGGTGACTCATTTCAGCAATGCCACCCGCATTATCTGCAATAGGGCCAAAAGCATCCATGGCAAGTTGTATCCCAGTGGTGGACATCATACTCACTGCACTAATGGCTACGCCATAAAAGCCAGCTAAGTGGTAGGTGGCATAGATGGCTATGGCAAAGATCAACATAGGCACCGCTACAGAAAACATCCCCATACTAAGGCCAGCTAGGATGTTGGTTGCAGGTCCTGAAGAGGATTGTGCAACGATAAAGCGAACGGGGGTGTTTTTCATACTGGTAAAATATTCGGTAATCCAGCTGACAATAAGTCCTACAAAAAGTCCTATTAATACAGCACCATAGAGTTGATTAGCACTAAATGTAAGCGTAGTGGCAGCAGTTTGTCCCGCTAGGCTGATCTGTAAAGGCTCAGGTACGATATAGTGCAGCAATGGGAAGGCACCTAGTGCTGTGAGTGTGAGTGCGATAAAGTTTCCTCGGTTAAGGGCTTCTTGTATATTGCTTTTTTCATGTAATAAACGGACTTGTTTCACCGCGAATAAAGAGGCTAACAAACCGAGTGTACTCAGTGCGATCGGCAACATGAGGGGTGCGAGGATTATTTGGCTTTCTTTTCCTACAATACTGATACCTAACACCATCGCAGCCAATAGGGTAGAGATATAAGAGCCAAAGAGGTCAGCACCCATACCTGCTACATCGCCTACATTATCACCAACGTTATCTGCGATCGTAGCGGGGTTTCGCGGATCGTCTTCTGGGATACCAGCTTCTATCTTTCCTACAATATCAGCACCTACATCTGCGGCTTTGGTATAAATACCTCCTGCTACACGGGCAAAAATGGCGATCAACTCAGCACCTAATGCAAATCCTGTTAAGATTTCTAATAGCTGTCGGAGCTGTGGGGCATCTATGGCGATATTGGCTAAATAGATAGTACCACATATTTTATAACTTACGGCTAAAAAGAGCATTACCAGCCCTATAAGGGCAAAGGCTACTATACCAATTCCCATAATAGCGCCTCCTACAAAGGAAATCTGGAAAGCTTTGGGCAGGCTTTTTCGTGCTGCTTGGGCTGTTTTTACATTAGCGATGGTCGCAATCCGCATACCTAGTACCCCTGCTACACCAGAGAGGCCTGCGCCTACCAAATAGTTGAGGATACGTAGCAAATTGTTTCCTAAAGTGTAAGAAGAAATACCTAACAAAGCCATCAATCCACTAGAAAGGATAATCACGTAGCCAATATATAGGTACTCCGTCTTTAGAAAAGCAATGGCTCCTTGGGCGATACGAGATGCTATGGCATTCATTTTGGGTGTTCCATTTTTTTGCTGATGGATCCATTGAGTAGCATAAAACAAATAAAATAGGGCTAATGTGCCTACAAAAAGTGTGCTACATAAAATGGGTATAAATAACATAGGGCTACTTTTTAATAAAATGGGGTTTTTTCTAAGAGCCTCCTACAGGAATCGAACCTATAACCTACTGATTACAAATCAGTTGCTCTACCAGTTGAGCTAAGGAGGCAATAAAGTGCCCAAGTTTACTACTTTCATAGGCTTTTGACAAATATTGAACAAAGTTTATCGCATATGCTGCCTTTTGATAGTATAGTGTCGGTGTTGCTTAGGAGCCACAGGGCTATGGGTCTTTATTTATTTTGGGGTTCACTAGGGGGGAAATGGGTTGTATGGTCAAAATATTTGAGCAATTAAAAAAAAAAAACTATTTTTGCGGCATCATGGTCGCGCTTGCGATGGAACGTATTAGCTGGTCTTAGGGGTTTTATTCTAGCCATCGTTGTATAGCGGCCAATGTAGTAACAATATAACAATATGGCACATCCTAAACGAAAAATATCGAAAACACGTCGCAATAAAAGAAGGACTCACCAAAAGCTAGAGGCACCACTATTGGTGCGCTGTGGGTTGACAGGGGAGTTTCACCCGCCACATGAAGCTTATACAAAAAAAGATAAGCTTTATTATAGGGGGAAGTTGGTGACTGATTTAAAATAGTATGGCATGGCAAATACCACGGACATTCGCAATGGAACATGTATAATGTATCATAATGAACTTTATACGGTAATCTATTTTCAGCATGTCAAGCCAGGTAAAGGTTCAGCTTTTGTAAAAACAAAGCTCAAAGGTGTTGTAAACAAAAAAAATATTGCTGTCACCTTTAATGCAGGCGAAAATATAGTGGTGGTGCGCACAATGAACAAGAGCTGCCAGTTTCTATATAAAGATGGGGATTATTACCATTTTATGGATCAAGCTACCTTTGAAACATTACTTGTCCCAGTGGGCAGTATCACAAATGCCGAGTTTTTAGCTGATGGGGCTGTGATAGATATTGTATGCCGAGAAGATACCCAAGAGCCACTTACTTGCAGCTTGCCTCCTATCATTACTTTAGAGGTCACGCATACAGAACGTGGCGCAAAGGGTAATACAGCTACCAAAGCTACTAAACCTGCTACCTTATCAACAGGTGCAATTGTACAAGTACCTTTATTTATCCATATTGGAGATCGTATCAACATAGATACGAGTACAGGCCAATATACTGGTCGCGCATCTGCCAGTTAATTTTATAGGCTATTTATTGCGTTTGATATTCGCAAAATAATCTCTATAGCAATTCATACATTAAGTTTTTTGTGTGCGTTTTTAAAGACTAAGTGTGGTCCTTTGCTTGGTTGCCAAACGGGCTTTCAAGCTGATCTGCTGTATATAGCTTATCCAATATAGTGTATATAAGCGGCTCAATTTATTACACTTTTATAAAAAATATCTTTTATATAATAGCTGAATATGCGCAGTTTATCTAACAGAAGAGAGCCAAAAAAGTCAATAAAACGTTCATAGACCAATATTGTCTTGCTTTATTGTTTTTGGGTTGGGGGAACGAATTTTATACAGATATGGCCAATCGTGCATATAGTGTAATGGAAAATATTTATCATTGGCGAACATGTATATTGAATATCATGAGCAAAAATATAGTTATAGTAGAGTCGCCAGGTAAGATCAAAAGCATTCAGCGATATTTAGATAAGAGCTATAAAGTAGTATCTACTTATGGTCATGTGCGGGATTTGCCTAAGCAGGAATTTGGGATAGATATCTCAGGAGGGTTTAAACCCACATATATTGTAAATAAAGACAAAAAAGAGGTTTTAAAAACGCTATCTGCACAAGTAGCGCAAGCGTCTTTTGTTTATTTAGCGAGCGATGATGATCGTGAAGGGGAAGCCATTGCATGGCATACAAAAGAAGTTTTGCAATTGCCAGTGGACAAATACAAACGAATTGTTTTCCGCTCGATTACAAAAAGCGCCATTGACAATGCTTTAGCTCATCCTAGGGGTTTAGATAAAAATTTGGTGGATGCGCAGCAAGCTAGGCGCATATTGGATCGTATTGTAGGCTATAAGATATCGCCTGTCTTGTGGAAGAAAGTAATGGGCAAACTCTCTGCAGGCCGCGTGCAATCTATTTTGCTAAAACTCATTACAGAAAGAGAGCAAGAAATACACGATTTTGTCCCTGTACAGCAATTTAAAATTACAGGCCTTTTCTTATTAGCTGATGGGAATAGTTTAAAAGCCTCATTACCTACTGCCTTTCCCACAGAAGCAGAAGCGCATGCGTTTTTAACAGCATGTCAGTCAGCTGTGTTTACGATTGGGGAAATCAAACAAAAAACAGCTCAAAAAGCGCCTCCTCCTCCTTTAATGACTTCTACCTTACAGCAAATAGCGTCACAAGAGCTCGGCTATACGGTCAATAAGACGATGAGCTTAGCCCAGCAACTTTATGAACAAGGGTATGTAACCTATATTCGTACCGACTCACTGAAGTTGGCTAAAGAAGCTTTAGCAGCTGCAAAAAATGTGATCACAAAGGCCTATGGGGCCACTTTCGTCCAAATAAGGCAGTACAAAACTAAATCAGCCACAGCCCAAGAAGCACACGAAGCCATTCGTCCTACACGCTTTGAAGTAAGCAAAGTAAGCGATGACGGGTCTCTACAGCGTTTGTACACTTTAATCAGAAATAGAGCATTAGCTTCTCAAATGGCTGATGCAGTGATTGAACGCACAACTGCTCATATCCATATTTCTACTTTACCTAATCATCTAGTAGCGAAAGGGGAAGTGGTCACTTTTCCTGGCTTTTTAGCAGTGTACCATCACCCTGATCGGAAAGAGCAGGGGACCTTACCACCGTTAGCAGAGGGGCAGGCGGTAAAGCTTGATTTTCTCCAAGCCAATGAAAGCTATACAAAGCCGCCTAGCCGATATACAGAAGGGACATTGGTGAAAAAACTAGAAAATTTAGGGATTGGTAGACCTTCTACTTATCGGCATATGATTGCTACGGTGCAGCAGCGGGATTATGTGGTGAAAAAGTCGCCTGCTGGCAAAAAGGTAGAATATGTCTGCCTGAAGCTACAAAATAAGCAGATCAGTCGTGCGTTAGTGGAAGAGTTGGTAGGTACTGGGAAAAACAAATTTTTTCCTACCAGTATAGGTATGGTGGTAGAAGGTTTTTTGGTACACTATTTTGAAAAGATTATGGACTATGCATTTACTGCGAATGTAGAGGTGGCGTTAGATAAGGTAGCGCATCAAGATTTGTCGTTGCAAAAAATGCTGCAGGATTTTTATAGCACTTTTTTAACCCAGCTCGAAAAAGCTACAGCAGCTAATATAGAAGCACCCAATCGATCTCGCTCCTTAGGTGAGGACCCTGCTACAAAAAAGCCTGTGATAGCCTATCTCAGTAGACAATACGGCCCTCTAGTACGTATAGGTAGTTTTGAAGATGAGGAAAAGCCACGTGTAGCTAGCTTACGCGAAGGGCAATTGTTGCCTTATATTACCTTATCAGAAGCATTGGCACTATTTGAGTTGCCTAGAAATTTAGGGGATTTTGAAGCGCATCCTATTACAGTACATGTCGGTCGGTTTGGGGCCTATATAAAGCATGGCAGCATGTCTTTTTCGCTGCGCGATCGTTTTGATCCGTATACGATTACCCAGGAGGAAGCGATACTGTGTATCGAAGAAAAGAGAAAAAGCCAAATTCCGATCAAAACATTTGAAGAAGATAGGACAATCGAAATACGCAATGGTCGTTATGGGCCTTATATCAAAACAGCTGATAAAAATGTGCCTATCCCCAAAGACAAAACTCCTGCTGACTTGACGCTAGAAGAGTGTAAAGCACTTGCGCAAGCTTATAAGAAAGGAAAAAGACGCAGGAAAAAGCCGTAATAGATACACCCGTATAGATTCCTAAAGGGCAAATGGAAAGGAGGCACTACCTAAAAAACTGCTCAGTGCTACTGCTAATGGAATGACACTGCATACAATATTGAGCTGTTTGTATAGCGTTTACTTATGCTTCAGTTGTGCTTTTTTAAGGCTTTTAGTGAAATAGAAATGCATAGGCTAGCACTTTGCTTCAGGGCAGGGTTGCATGCAATGCGACAAGTTTGTGTCAGGTGGAAAGAGTTTGCGAACAATATTGAGGAGAGGAGCCTATACAAGATTTTAGGTGAATGCCTAGAAAGATGTTTACAAGTGCTTTTAGATACCTCTAGGAGGTCATAAAAGGAAAAGGTCTCGTAGTTCAACGGATAGAACAAGAGTTTCCTAAACTTTAGATGCAAGTTCGATTCTTGCCGAGACCACATGTTAATTGCGAATGGCTCATCGAGGCTGTTGAAAATATGCAATAATGTACCTGACAGTCTTTTTTAAGTGACTCTTAGGGTGATGGAAAGAAAAACTACCTCTAAAAATCCAGTGCAGTGAAGTATTTCCTACAACTAAAAAATTTATGGATAAAAAAAAGCTATACAGTACAGGAAATATTTTGCGGTTTCTGCTGCCTTCTTTATGTGGGCTATTTTGTTTTTTGGTGCCTATCACCTATGAGGGGCAACGACAAATAACGGTCGCCCATCTGGCTATGGGACTTAAAGCTTATGGCCACGCATGGTGGACGTATATTTTCTTTGTGTTTTTGGGGATAGGGGCTTTACTGAGTAGCTGGGCATCATTAGGTGATCCCAGTTGGGTGCAAAAACACGCATGGCTCGGCAAAGTATGTAAAGTCGGCTATATGGAATTAAGTGTACGGCTATGCGGTGCCCTATTAGTAACTTTAGCGCTATTTGAGGTAGGGAGTTCACTTTTTCCAGCCAGCTTGTACGACCGAGAGGAAGGGGTTTTATTTACAATTTTACCAGCATTATTAACTAATTTATTTTTTGGCTTACTATTATCTCCTTTATTGCTGCAATTTGGTTTGTTAGAGTTTATAGGTGGGTTAATGGAAGGTGTGATGCGGCCTCTCTTTCAATTGCCAGGACGTGCGGCAGTGAACTGCATCACTTCTTGGGTAGGAGACGGGACTTTAGGTGTGCTCATGGCGACCAAAGAGTATGAAAAAGGAGGCTATACAGCCAAAGAAGCCTCTACGGTGATTACTTGCTTTTCCGCTGTATCGATTACGTATTGTGTTTTTTTGCTTCATCAAGTGCAGCTAACGCCTTACTTTGGTTTTTTTTATTGTACAGTGGTTTGCAGTAGCATGGTAGCAGCTTTGCTTTTGCCCCGCATTCCGCCTTTATCGTATCAAAAACATGCGTATATCGATGGCAAACTTTTTGGTAAGCCTAAAAAGCAAGTAGCTCAGGTAAAACAGGATAAAGAGGATCGATTGTTAGACACTGCTTTAGCAAAAGCATCCCAGCAGCGTAGTTTCGCCGATTATATGAAAAAAGTAGGGCACAATTGGGTGACGTTGATCTTAGCGATATTGCCTAGTGTGATGACCATTGCTACGTTAGGCATATTTTTGGTGGAAGCTAGTTTTATGATACCTATTTTAACATGGCTAGGCAGGCCTTTTCATACGTTATTTGATTTGTGGGACATTCCTGGTGGCGCACTGGCATCTAGAACGATCTTTACAGGGTTTGTGGATATGTTGATCCCTACTACAATGATCAAATCACTTGCAGGATCGACTTATACAATTACACGCTTTATAATAGCTGCACTATCTGTTACACAGATCGTATATATCTCTGAATTATGGCCTATGCTTTTTTCCAGTCGTTTATCCTTTGGGTTGAAAAATTTATTCCTAATATTTGTACTCCGTACACTCATTACTTTGCCCATTATTATCTTGTGTGCCAAGTTTTTCTTGGGTTGATTTTCCTTAGCAACCCATATTCGGCACCAAATTTTGAAAATTTTTTTGCGTTATATAGGGTTTACATAGTTGACTCTGCATTGTTTTAGTGCATAAAACAACAGCTCTATGTTGTAAAACTATAAAAAAAGTTTGAGTTTTACAACATGATACTACCACTATCTAAGTAGTTAACCCTGAAGTATTAAATTAAGACACGATTAGCGCCTATAAATAACGTTTTTGAACATAAAAT
>JBCCVH010000013.1:0-10716 GCA_039195685.1 Bacteroidota bacterium
CAAAAAGCTGCCTGCACATATGCCCACATGGCAGGCAGAGCTGTGTATCTTTGGGCACTATCAACCCTTTTATCTCCAAATAAGACCTTTGGTCTAAAAAAGAGAGCACTTGCCAAATCACTGGCCCTGCAGGGGCTTTTACAAGGTGATAGTTAAGATCATGCGCTTTTTGCTGGGCCTTACTGTCCGCCAAAAGGCCATTACTGGCAAAGAGGTATTTGTAATACTGTCTATTTTGTACATCTTCTGCCACCACAGCCAGCAGCTGCGGGACATCGTGATGGTTTTTGCTGGCTGCCGCTTGCATAATAGTGGTAAGGTCTTGGGGCATTTCCTCTATGTCCAAATAGGCTTCCTCTTCGATCAGACTCACCTGATCAGCATGGTGTTGTAGGGTATAGTCGTAACTTGCTTGCACATCGGACTGCGCAGCAGATGCTGCCGCAGCTTGTAAGGTGGCTGATAAGCCTACAAGCCCGCATAGGATCAGGGGGCTTAGGAGATATCTTTTGATTGTTTTATTTATGTGGTACACTTAAATTAGTTTTGAACAAGTCGACCTTGAAAGTAGATGGGCCAATTTAATCAAAAGATTTACATTAAAAAAATAAAATTGGGAAAGAATAGGGCAAAGTGCGCAAATTTTTACATAAAAATACATTTTTGTTTGCGCTTTGCACTGAAACAGGGGTCATTTTATGGGATTTTTAGGCATAGAGAGATAGGGAACCACGCTATAACGCAATTAGGTTACAGAGAATAACACCTAGGGTTGGTGCTTCGCAATGCTGCTGGGGTGTTTAAAAAAATGCTGCTCGGCAAGCGCAAAGCTATGGCGCACCATTCATCAATAAGGAACATCAAGCAAAGCAAAAACAGCAACACGCAGCCAAAGGGCAGCCCTATAGGGCGAGATGTGGCATGTGGTTCTCACAAAAATTCTCAAAAACAAGCGCAGTAAAGAAAAAAATACTTAGCTTGGGCGTTATGAAAAACAGCCCAACACTACTATTTGGCACACATGCGATCCGAGAAGCGATCTTAGGAGGTGCAAATAACATCAGCAAAATATGGTTAAAAAGTGGTGTACGCCACGCTGGGCATCAAAGGCTCATCACCTTAGCAAAAAAGCATGCCATCCCCTATAGTAAAGTGCCTTTAGCCAAGTTGCATCGTCTTACCAAGGGCAAGCATCAAGGCGCTATTGCTTTTTGTGCCCCTATTGTGTTTAGTAGCTTACCCCCTATCATAGCAGCTACCTATGAAGCAGGGAAAGCTCCTTTGGTACTTTTACTCGATCAAGTGCAAGATGTAGGCAATATAGGTGCCATCGCACGCACAGCATTAGCCGCTGGGGTAGATGCCCTAGTAGTCGGGACGAAAAACGCCGCGCCCATAGGCGGCGATGCGATCAAAGCTTCTGCTGGAGCCCTGCTCTCCTTACCTGTCTGTCGGGTAAATGATATAGTAGCTACGTTGTCGTTGCTAAAAGAGAGTGGCCTACAAACTATCGCCTGTACAGAAAAAGGGGCCCAATCGATCTACCAAACAGATTTCACAGGTCCTACAGCCTTACTTGTAGGCAACGAGGCAAAAGGCATTGCCCCTGCCTGCCTTGCGATGGCAGATCAGCAGGCTTTTATCCCCATGCAAGGGCCTATTGCTTCGCTCAATGTCTCTGTCGCAGCAGCTGTGATGCTGTATGAAATTGTCCGCACACACCAAAAAACCAACTAAACTACGATGGCAACATGGGGAGACAGCATGATGTTGAGCAGCAAAAGGTGGGCAACGCTACACCATTAAATATCACAAAGAATTAACATGTTTAAATTTGATTATAAAGCTTTTTATATCGTACTAGCGATCTTAGGCGGTGGCCTCTTGGGCGAAGTGTATAGGTATCTCAAAATGCCCAAAAAACCTTTGCCTGTAAGCTGTAGAGCAGATGGCCACAGCGGCATCTTGATGATGATGCTGGTGAACATACTAATAGGTGTGCGCTATTTCACGGCAGACCTATTGGCCGTACAGAGCACTAATGCGATTTCGCCACTTTTCGAGATAGGTGTCTCTTGCTGCCTTATATGTGTACTGGCGCGCTATTTTTACCCAAAGCTGGCCTACTTTGCAGGCTGTACTACTATTGGGGGCATTATGGAACGCATATATGGTAAAGCCAGCCGCACACTCACTACCTATATTACGGCGATTGGCTGCTTTTTGATGGTCGTAGCACCTTTAGCAGCGTTGGGTAGCGTAGCAGCAGCAGTTGGCTTTTCGCGGTTGCTGGTGATGTTGCTCTTTGGCCTATTGATCCTAGGCTACAGCAGCCTGAGCCAGCAAGGGGCCCTCTCCTTTTTAGGGGTGGTTAAGTTTTTAAGCTTAGGGATCGGGATCACCTACCTATTTGGGCAAGTGCTAAGCCACTATAACGGCAGCATGCTATCGCTTCGCGAGGCCGCTACCCAGATGGCGGCACAGCTAAACCAAAAAGAGATCAGCACACGTTTTACACCTTTTACCCACGATGCAACGGATAGCTTACTCAGCGCTTTTTTTTGGATTGGGTGGCCTACGCTCTTGCTATCGCCCCCTGTGATACAGCAGCTATTGACCAAGCAAAACACCGCTACAACCAAGCAAGGGGTGATCTACTTTGGGGTGCTATATAGCCTGTTCAAACTGATCTTGCTTGGGCTTGCGCTCTTTATGTTTGTCCAAACAAACGGTGCGCCTATGGCAGAGCAGAGGGCATTTTTTTATCTCTTGCAAAATGGCTTAGCAGCAGATACCTCACTCGCCTACCAAGTGTTGGTGTTGCTGATGTATTGTGCGAGTTTACTAGGGACAGCATATCTTTTTTTTAAAGCTTTGATGGTGATTGTAGCCACTCATCTACGCACTACTGGGCCCGAAAAGGTCCCTATGCACAGTCGCTTCACACACCTTTTGGTTTATTTGGTGAGCGGCAGCTTGGCCATCTTGTGCGCTTATTTTGCCAAAGAGATACGACCCACCACTTTGGTGCGTTTGGCGATTGGTCTATTGGGCTCACTCACGATCCCCTTGCTTGCTGGGGTGTTAGGCTTGGTCGGGCACAAGAAGATATTTTTGTATAGTGTGTGCACTTTTTTGCTTACTGGCTTGCTGGGTGTATCCCTCTGCTATGTAAAAGGAGATTGGTTGGCAAAGGGCCTAAGATGGATAGGTTGCACCTCCCCCAGCTTTCTTAATACAGGTTACTATCTTTTTCCACTTGTGGCAGGGCTGAGTGGCAGCATCTTTTGCTACCTACACCACCAACGCTATGGTAGATTTAGCTACCTAAAAAGAGCCCCCTTAGCCTCTGCTGATAAAGGTAAAAAAGAGGAAACGTCTTGGACAGCACGCTTTTATGCGCCTTTAGACTGGGCCACCACCCAGCTGCGCTACTATGGCAAATCCCCAGAGTTGCTTGGGGTGGTTTTTTTGATAGGCTATTTGGTATGGGGTACGGCTTGGCATCATCAGGCAACCGATACCCAAGTTCAGCGCTATATTGCACACTTAGATATAGGCCGTATGTGCGGGATTGTGTTGGCCACAGGGCTGATCTTGCGCCCTGTGTGGCCTGTAGGATACCAACGTTTTTTCCCGCTTTACTGGCTGATCACCTTGTGGTTTTGTATCCCCTTTACAAATGTGTTATTGTTTTTACATGCGCCTAATGCGCTGGTCTTTTTTGCTTGGAGTTTGCTCTCTTACGTATTGCTTGCCGTAGTGGTAGATCCCAAAACGTTCTTGTGGCTAATGGTAGCAGGTCTGCTACCCGCATGGGCTATTTATCATTTTGGTATTCCGTTTGTTTATCGTTATCACGGATTGGATGAGTTCACACTATTGTATAGCGCAGCTTGCGTTGGGTTCATCTTACTGATACGTCTATTTTTTATCAGCGATCAAAAGATTACCTACCTCAAAAAGCAGCACAACAACGCATTGCTTACACGCCATTTTTATCAGCAATTTGACCAAGCGTTAGCAGCTATCCCTATCCAAGACTTGAAAAAAGTATTAGCACAAGAGATCATCGTCAAGCAACAAGCGCACGGGGAGGTATTGTGGGCTTTTAAAAACCAACAAAGCTATCAAAAGTTGATAGGCTATATCAGTAAGTATGAACGGCAGCGCAAGGCGTGTCAGCTAAAGAACGTAGTCTTTACCAAGCTTTTGCTAGACCAACCCAGTGATACCCTATATCGACAGGAGCTCAAGGTAGCTGATAGTGTCAAAAGCTTTTACCAGCAATTGTCCCCAGCTTATCAAGTGAAAGTGCATATCGAAGCGATCGATCCCTTGTCCACTATCTGGGTAGCCACGCCGTTTTTCGACTATATCATGCAGAGTATCCTCTACTATGCTGTGCGCTCCCGCAAGGCCACGCATGTAGCCATACATTGGAATAGCTTAAAAAGGTGCCTATCGATCATCGACAATGGCACACCACTACCCCACCATCAAAAAGAGTTATTTAACTTGGATAATATCCGCTATTATAGCCAGTACGCTATGCCATTGATCAAACTGGTACTGCGCAAGATGCAAGCCAATATCAACCTCTATCAAGAGGGCAACAAACAAGTTTTTGCGCTTTTCTTCCCGAAAGCCACTAGGCCGCCTATTGCATAGTGCCCTATTGTGTACACAAGCTCACTAGATCCCATATTTTTGGTGCGGAATATGGGTACATGAGGACCTGGCCTGCCTTGGCAGGAGTGGATCGTACAGGCTACGCTAGGCGTAAACCCATATAAGATATCCTGTATCTTGCATCTTTTTTACCCTTACAAAGCGTTGTGGTGCTGTCTTAATCTTAGCTCGCCACAGTGAGGTGTGCTTTTTATAATTAATTTAGATCAAGCTTGTTGAAAGGGGCAGCTTAATGTGCAATAGGACCCTGTAGTTTTTAGCTATATTTCAAAGTGAACCATTTACCTAGGAGGTACTTTTAGCGGTTTTTCTGCTCACAACTCAGTGTACAGCAATACTAGCTTCCAGTGCTTGCAAGCTCATGTTAAGCACCTTTGCAATGGCTGGCTTGTCCATCTCACTGGCCAATAGCTGTCTAATTATTTTTTGTTCCCCTATCTTAATACCTGCTGACCTTCCTTTTTGCTCTCCTATCTTAATGCCTTCTGATCTTCCTTTTTCTTCCCCTATCCTAATGCCCTCTGACCTTCCTTTTTCTTCCCCTATCTTAATACCTGCTGATCTTCCTTTTTCTTTCCCTATCCTAATGCCCTCTGACCTTCCTTTTTCTTCCCCTATCTTAATACCTTCTACTTTCCCTTCTTTTCTTTGGAAAATTAACGTAGACACATAATCCATACCCCTCTTTTGCAGTGTCTCATAGACTGCTAGCTCTTGATCACTCCACCCAAAGCGCTCTAACTCAGTAAACGCTTTTTTGATGACCTTATCTTTACCAATTAGCAAAGGCAACTCCTTATCGTCAATTTCCTCGGCATGGCAAAGGAAGTAGTAAAATTTCTCTTCTAACGTAAGTTCTTGCACTGACTTAGGACACTGCTTATCAAATTTCACTAGGTCAACAAAGGTAAAACTAAACTTATCTAGATTGCGTTCATGCGTCTTGTTGTCTAGGATCATATGTTCACTCTTATAATGTTTCTTGTTAGGAAAAATACTGAAGTCACAAAAGGCTAAAAAGATGATTTCTTTCAGTCCATAATATTTAGCGCCTTTTTTCGCTTGATTGGCAAAAGCTTTGGCCGCATAATATTGCGCCCTTTCTTCAAAACCATCCGCATGTCCTATCTGCATCTCTATGATGTACTTACAACCATCTTTGTCTTGACAAAGCACATCCACGATACTCTGCTTGCTTCCTACCACCTCTGGCGGTTGTATAGGGCTTAGAAATTCAATATTCTTAATAGGTTTATGCAACTGATTTTTTAGTACAGCATTAAGCATGGAAATTAAGATACGCTTATTCTTTTTTGTCCCAAATATGCGCTTAAAAGCCACATCGTTTTTAGGATTGAGATATTTTTTTACTAAGTTCATATTGCAAAGATACGTAATTTTTTTTGAATCACTTAAGCTTTCCAACAATTCCGATGCACACATGACCATCACGACCAGCTCCTGTAGCATCTTTTCCTGCACTTGTTTGCCTTGTGTAATCTGCTTTTCTTAAAATAATGCTAGCCATCAGCACCTATATAGTGCGCTTGCATCATGTACAAGCAAAAGTAATCATTAAGGCTACCCAACCTATATTTCGCACCAAATTTTTAGTTAATTCAAAATTTTGAAAAATTTAGTGCTGTACTAGTTGATCACGGTAAAGTGTTTATCTTACTTTCGATCACGACATCCTCTGCAGGTGGGGCATCGGTAAACTTGGTAATCGAAGAAATAAAGCGTAAGAAGACTCTACCAGTAGGGCCATTACGATGCTTAGCAATGATAATTTCGGCTAAGTCACGGGTGTCGTTCCCTTCTTCATCTTGCGTAATCCCATAGTAAGCAGGTCGATAAGGAAAAAGTACCACATCTGCATCTTGCTCGATCGCACCACTTTCTCGGATATCAGAGAGCTGTGGGCGCTTATCGCCGCCACGCGTTTCTACCGCACGACTTAGCTGAGAAGCCACAATCATGGTGATGCCCAACTCTTTAGCGATACATTTAAGGCCACGCGATATGGCGGCAATTTCCTGTTCCCTGTTCCCCTGCGCACGGAGGCTATTATTCACCATCAGCTGCAGATAGTCCACAAAAACGATACGGATATCCTTTTGCACTTTTAAACGTCTACACTTCGCCCTAAGCTCAAAAAGCGAGAGCCCAGCACTATCATCAATATAGATAGGCGCTTCGCCAATAGGCATCGCCTTATGGTAGAGTTGTTCACATTCATAATCTTCAAAAGCGCCCTTCTTAATCTTGTACCCTTCAATAGCCGTTTCTGCTGCGATCATACGTTGCATAAGGATATTGGCATTCATTTCCAAAGAAAAAAAAGCTACTGGAGTCTTATAGTCCATAGCCGCATTTCTCAATAAAGAGAGCATTAAAGCCGTTTTACCCATCCCAGGGCGCGCCGCCAGCACCACAAATTCGGCTTTTTGCCAGCCAAGCAAAATACGGTCGAGCTCGGTAAAACCAGAAGGCACCCCTGTAACTGCTGTGCCTTTTTCTTTTTTGGCCTCTAATTCCTTAAAAGCATCGGCAAGCAGTGTTTTTATGGCTTCTGGTGTTTGCTGGAGACCTGTTTCAGATATATCGAAAAATTTTTGCTCTAGCCGATCGAGCAATACATTGGTTTCGATGGTCAAATCTCGTGCTTCGTGGTTCATCTGATGAGATAAACGGATCATATCTCTGCGCATGCTATAGTCGCGGATCACGGCCGCATGGTCTTCAATATGGACAGCTGAGGCTACGCTACTCGCCAACATCGAGATATAAGCGGCCCCCCCCACTTTTGCTAAGGTGCCATTTTTACGCAGCTGGTTTACCACCATACGTGGATCAATACCTTCATTTTTATTAAAAAGATGCAAAATAGCCTCATAGATTAAGGCATGCGCCTCCCGATAAAAACAGGCAGGCGTTAGGGTGTCAATAATATCTGCAAGCACATCACGCTCTGTCAGTAACGCCCCCAATAGTGTCTCTTCTAGATGGACAACATGCGGCGCATTTTTCTCTAACACAGGCCTTGCTCCTTCAGCAGCGGAGACAGGCAATACGTTTACTTCTTTTTTCATCTCACCTCAATTAAAATACAGTGGGTTTTATCATCATACCACCTGTGCACTTTCGCAGGGGCGGCCTATGTATACTAAGGTTAGGCACTATATGCTTTGGCCACCTTTGTCGCTACAGATGTAAGGGTGGCAGTGACCTCTTCTGTAAGCAATCCTTTTCTCATCATATTAAGGATATTGGTTTTTGTTTCAATGAGCTCTCCGATAAAGGCTTCCGCAAAACTATTGACCTGATGGAGAGGGATATAATCCAAAAAGCCATTGATCGCTGCATAGGTAATGGCTATTTGCTGCTCTACAGGCACAGGCAGATAAGGTGGTTGATTGAGCAGCTCTCTATTGCGCTTACCGCGATCGATAATACGCTTGGTGACCTGATCTATCTCTGCGCCAAATTTTGCAAAAGACTCTAGCTCTAGAAATTGTGCTTGGGCCAGCTTGAGCTTTCCAGCTACTTTTTTCATCGCTTTAAGCTGCGCAGCCCCACCCACACGCGACACAGATATTCCTATATTAATCGCAGGACGCACACCTGCATTAAAGAGCTTTGTCTCTAAGAATATCTGCCCATCGGTGATCGAGATCACATTGGTAGGGATATAAGCACTCACATCTCCCTCTTGGGATTCGATGATCGGCAGCGCTGTAAGTGAGCCCCCGCCTTTCACATGGGGGAGGAGCACCTCAGGGAGATCATTCATCTGTCGTGCTATTTTGTCATTCCGATTGATTTTCGCTGCCCGCTCCAAGAGCCGTGCATGTAGATAGAAGACATCTCCTGGAAAAGCTTCACGACCCGGCAGCCGCTTGAGCAGGAGTGATATTTCCCGATAATAGACCGCATGTTTAGATAAGTCATCAAAGATTACCAACGCATTACGTCCTGTATCTCGGAAAAATTCTCCGATCACCACCCCTGCAAAAGGGGCTAAATATTCAAGTGAAGCAGGCGCAGAAGCAGGACAAGCTAAGATAGTGGTATAGTCCATGGCCCCATGTTCGTGTAAGATGGCTGTAATATTGGCGATGGTAGAGGCTTTTTGTCCGATGGCCACATAGACACAATATACAGGGTCTCCTTCTTCAAATCGGCGGCGCTGGTTGATAATCGTATCTATGGCAATGGTTGTCTTGCCTGTCTGGCGATCCCCAATGATCAGTTGCCGCTGGCCTAAACCTATTGGGATCATGGTATCAATTTTTTTGATGCCTGTTTGTAAAGGTTGGTTGACAGGCTCCCGATAAATCACCCCAGGTGACTTCCGCTCCAATGTCAGCTCCAGCAGCTCCCCTTCAATAGGCCCTTTCCCATCCAAAGGTCTGCCTAGGGCGTCCAACACACGCCCCACCATGCCTTCGCCCACTTTCATCGCACTAATCTGGTGCGTACGTCTTACTTGCATGCCCTCTTTGATCGCATCTGTTTTCTCCAAGATCACCACGCCCACATACTCTCTCTCTAGATTGAGCGCCAAGCCTTTTTCTCCATCTTCAAAGACCACCAACTCACCAGCTTGCACATTTTGTAGCCCATAGACCAATGCCACACCATCACCTACTTCGAGTACGGTACCTACCTCTTCTAGCTTACTAGGACTTTCAAAGTTAGCTAATTCCTTTTCAAGAATAGCCGATATTTCATAGGGTTTTACATTGTCATTCATAGTTATCCAGAGAATAATGATTGCGCGTGTGTTGGTCAATTAAGCTCCGCAAAGCTATCTATCTTATTGTATAAAAACAAAACTACAGCCAAGTAAGCCACATTATCCCGCCCTATGATCTCAGAAAAGCAGATAATACTTTGCGCACCTACTGCACGCTTTTAGTAGCTCCTATCCTAGGCTAAAAGTTTTTCCCCAATTTAAGGCCTTAGTGGCGGCTTTTCCGCGATCGCATTTTGCACCTAGGCTAGGATTAGTGCCTAAAATATACTATATTTGCCTATAGCATAGGTACATACTATGCCGATTGGGTAGGCTTAAGCGCCCTCCCCATACCCACTTTATTATGTTTATCATCGAAATGCAATGCAAATAAAAGACTTTACCCCCCAAAACCTCTTTCCTAAAATGCTGCCTACTTCCTTTTGGGAAAATCTACGCAAAGAGGTTCCCAGTATCCTCGAAGAGCAGCTCAACCCGCTCACTACACCCGATGTGATTAGAATGCCTGTAGAGCAACTCAACCAACACAAAGATTGGCTGCTCGCCTATCTCAAGCAGATCACAGAACAACTCCCTCCCAAGGAAAAAGAAAAAATTACCACCTTTAACCAAAAAGCGATACATGCCCATCTAGACGCTTGCATCGCCACACTCAGCAAAAGCGTGCAAACCAACCTGCTCAACTACATAAAAATGCAGTACCACGCCACTGTCGCCAACAAGGCTATTTCCCTCACCGAAAAAACCATTGAGACCACCCTGCACAAGCACCCAGTTGTTCTTATTGACTTTTGGGCGACATGGTGTGCGCCCTGCAAAGCCCTTGCCCCAACGATCAACCAACTTATCGACCACTATCAAGACCGCGTCTATTTTGGGAAAGTTGACATCGACCAAGCGCAAGCACTTGTCCAGCGCTATCAGGTGCAAAGTATTCCTACTCTCCTTCTATTTAAAAACGGCACACTGGCCACTAAGTTCATGGGCAACCAGCCTTTTAATCAGCTCAAAAAAGCCTTAGATGAGCTCCTAGCCGACTAAGCTTTTGGTTAATCATCACGTTGTCGCATTGTATTTTAAAAAATTTGCGATGCTATATATAAATGGTTGTATATTATAATTAGTTAACTCTGAAGTATTCAATTAAGACACGATTAGAGCCTAAAAATAACGTTTTTGAACATAAAATGGACACTTTTTTTGAGTAAAAATTGCAAGCTTTTTTACACCTTTTATGCAAAACTTTGTAATTGCTGTAAAAAATC
>JBCCVH010000014.1:0-10373 GCA_039195685.1 Bacteroidota bacterium
ATAAGGAGCCACACCAGAAGCTTTACCGCCTGATGACCTACAGGTGAGGATGCACTGTTGCCTATCGCCTCGCATCCCATACTCCGCACCAAAACTTACATTTGCTTTTGTACTATCTCTCTTTGCAAAATAGGCTTATCAAACTCAGCCAATCAGCTTACCTAGAAGTAGTCATCAGGAAAAAAATACACTACAATTTTACAGGCGTTATGCCCTTCAGCTGGCATAAAGGTCAACCATAAGGAGCCACACCAGAAGCTTTACCGCCTGATGACCTACAGGTGAGGATGCACTGTTGCCTATCGCCTCGCATCCCATACTCCGCACCAAAGATATGCGTTTATGACTCAGCATAAACGCTAAAGTGAACTACATAAGGCACCAAACTGGCTATTTTACAGAAAAGTAGGTGTATTAAAGTATGGCGCACATTTAAGGAAAATTGTAAAATAGCTTATATGGTGCAGTATAGCCTTTTTTTCTTTTTTGTCAATTAAAAATTTTGAAAAATTTGGTGCGGGATATGGGGGCAATATGCGTTTATGGTTCAATATAAAGGTTAAGAAGAGTCACGTGATGTTTAAATTGGCCATTTTATAGAGAAGTGGGTATATCAAAATATAGAGAACTTTAGAGAAAATTTCAAAATAGCTCATATGGTGTATTATAGCCTGTTTTTTATTTTTAGTTAACTAAAAATTTGGTGCGGAATATGGGATTTATACGTAGTGCAGCATATATCTCGTATGACGTTCAAAGCAGACTTGCGACAAATGTAAAGAGATATATTTCACTTGTCTTAAGGAAACAAAAGGGGGATTACACTTGACTAGTGGGTGGGATAGGTGGTTTGTCGATGTAGCCTTAATAGTCGCTCATTAATAGCGTGACCTAATCCGCTATTGGGGAATATAGGGGCTATGATGATATCTAATTGCATTTGGTCTAGCTGGTGTAGCGCAGCATAGAGCTTTTGAGCGGCTTCTTTGAGGTGTCCTTTTGGAGAAAGGCATATTTGATGTTGTGGGGGGACGTTATTTATCAGCGTATTGAATGACAATACGCCGATTTTTTTGTTGCGGTGGCTTGCAATTAATTGGGGGATGTTGCCCAAGTATAGAGGGGTTTGGACGCGCCTAGGGGCGGTTGGTAGGCTATTATTTGCTATAGGCATGATTTGAAGGTGGTACTGCACGCTTCCGATGACCTTTTCGATCTGTGGGATGGTAATGGCACCTAAGCGGAATATGGTGGGCTGGGGTTGGTCTAGGTGCCCAATGATGGTTGACTCGAGACCAATAGGACTGGGGCCTCCATCTAATATATAGGGCAGCTGATTACCTAGTGTATCTTGCACTTGCTGGGGAGTAGTGGGGCTCAGATGGCCTGTAATATTGGCACTGGGGATAACGAGTGGGGCAGGGAGGATATGCTGCAAGAGTGTACGTAGTATCTCATTACTGGATAGGCGTACGCCTATTATAGGAAGATTATTGGTAACAATACCAGGGACTGCCCTAGACTTAGGTAGGATAAGGGTAAGCGGGCCAGGCCAAAAAACGTTTGCCAATCGCTGGGCTAGTTTGGGAAAAGATGCTGCTACATTATAAACATCAGCTGCCTTTTGTATCACAACATTTAAAGGCTTTGTATAAGGTCTTTGCTTGATTCTATAAATCTTTTCTACAGCAAGTGGCTTGTAGGCATTGGCAGCCAATCCATATACAGTCTCTGTAGGCACACCGATGACTTCATCTTGCTGTAAATAGGTAATGGCTTTTTTAATAGATGTTCCAATCATATGGTAAGACAATATCATTAAATAATTCAAGTGTGCCTATGCACACCCTTTTCCGAATAAGATTTGGTGGCGCTTTTCCTTTGCTCCACCTAAGCACCCGAATATACATAAACTTGCCTATACCTCCTATCGACCACCTATCTTGCACCCCCAACGTCTCCTTAAAAATATTTTGATGGGAAGTATGAGGAAAAATTTGCTTTATCCATAACGAATACATATATTTGGTGTCTTTATAGAAGCAGCAAAAGTAAACCGAAAAAGATGAAAAAAACACAAGACATTCGAAGACAATTTATCCAATACTTCGAGCAAAAAAAACATACGTACATACCTCCAACTCCCATTACCCAGCCAAAAAATGAGGATATCCTCTTCGTTAATGCTGGCGTTATACCTTTTGTGCCCTACTTGCTAGAAGAAAGCATACCCCCAGCTAAACGCATTGTCAATAGCCAACCTTGCCTTCGCGTAGCAGGCAAACACAATGACCTAGAAGAGGTAGGATATGATACTTACCACCATACTTTTTTTGAAATGCTAGGCAACTGGTCCTTTGGCGACTATACACGCGAAAAAGCAATCGAATGGGCATGGCAACTCCTTACTCAAGTATATCAAATTGATCCAAAACGCCTCTATGCTACCGTATTTGAAGGCGATACACAAGAACAACTCAAGCCAGACAAACAAAGCCTCGACCTCTGGAAACGCTACTTACCTCTCGCACATATTCTCTATGGTAATAAAAAAGATAATTTTTGGGAAATGGGCTCCACAGGCCCTTGTGGCCCATGTAGTGAATTACATGTAGACTTGAGGAGTGTACAAGAAATCGAAAAAGTACCAGGCCATGCTTTGGTCAATAAAGACCACCCCGAGGTGATCGAGCTTTGGAACTTAGTCTTTGTAGCATATGAACGCCAACAAAATGGCTCCCTACAACCCCTCGCTCGCCAACATATCGACACTGGCATGGGCCTCGAAAGACTAGCTATGGTACTCCAAGGCACACGATCTACCTATGATACAGATCTCTTTCAGCCCTTGATCCAATGGTTAGAAAAAAATACAAAACACACCTATGGGCAAGCCCCTCTCCCTGATAGAGCTATGCGTACCATTGCAGACCACATCCGCGCAGCAGGATTTTTAATCGCAGATGGAACACTACCCAGTACGCAAAAAAGAGGCTATGTACTTCGACGTATATTGCGCCGTGCCATACGCTACGGCTATAGCTACCTTAGCCTGAAAATACCTTTTCTCTATCAAATGGTCCCCATATTTGTAGATATATTTGCTTCTACCTACCCCCACCTAGAAGCACAAGCTTCCCTACTGTCCAATACCATAAAAGAAGAAGAAAAACGCTTTTTGCACACACTATCGTCAGGCCTCAAAAGAGTCCAACAACTTATCTCTACCATAGACGAAAATACCAAAAACATCCATGGAAGTGATCTATTTGAACTCTATGACACCTTTGGGTTTCCCTTGGATCTTACACGCCTGATCATGAAAGAAAACGGCTACGAAGTAGACGAGAGCGGCTTTATTGCAGCAATGAATGTACAGAAAACCCGCTCAAAAAAAGCAGGCACACGGACTATTGGTGACTGGCAAGTGATCTATACAGATACCCCACATAGCCATTTTGTAGGCTATGATGGGCTTGAAAGTAAAGTGAAAATCATTAAATATCGCCTATGCAGTACAAAAGAAAGCGAAATGTACCAAATCATACTCAACCAAACCCCGTTTTATCCTGAAGGAGGTGGTCAAGTAGGGGATAAGGGGGTGCTACAATTTGAAAAAGAAACCATCCCTATTATCGACACCAAAAAAGAAAATGGCATCATTATCCACTATACCACAACACTCCCCAGCAACTGCCGCCTCCCCTGCAAAGCTATCGTGGATGAGACACGCAGGACTCATATTATGAGAAACCACTCAGCTACACATTTGCTGCATGCAGCACTTCGGCAAGTATTGGGCAAAGAAGTTACCCAAAAAGGCTCCCTCGTTAATGACGAATATTTGCGTTTTGACTTTTCTTATGCACAAAAAATTTCCGAAGACACATTGAGAAAAGTACAAAATATTGTAAACAAAAAAATAAGAGACAATATACCACTAGAAGAAAAAAGACGTGTCTTACTCAAAGACGCACGCACTATGGGGGCTGTGGCTCTTTTTGGAGAGAAGTATGGCGAACATGTACGTGTCATTACCTTTGATAAAAGCTTTTCAGTAGAGCTCTGCGGAGGCACCCATGTCCAAAATACAGGTGAGATCGGCTTCTTCTACCTAGGGAGCAGTACAGGCATAGGCGCAGGTATACGCCGAATAGAGGCTTTTACAGGGTACGCAGCAGAAAAAATTGTAACAAAACTTACTACACAACTACAAGCTATCGGGCATTTAGTGAATAACGCTCAAACTCCCGTAAAGGCAATATCAGCACTCGTCAACTCTCATAAAAAGCTGCAAAAGAAAATGCAAAAAATAATGAATAAACAGCTGCAACATACATTAGGTCTATTAAATAGACAATGGGAGTCAGCTTATCAAACGCAAAATACAGGCTACGTGCATAAGAACACTATCCGCTATGGAGGTAAAGTATATGCAATAGATAGTGGCAACCTTGAAGTCAATGAACCCATGTCTTTGACATATGGCAAAACACCCACATGGCGTAATATGTCTGTACTCATCAAGAAAGTAGAGACCCCAAATCCAGACTTCCTTAAAAAATTGGCGATTGGTCTGACCAACAAGCGTACTAATAGCTGCGTCTTTTTAGGTACAGTGCTAGAAGGACAAGTGCATGTGGTGATTGCACTAGGTAAGCAAACTCCTCCCCAACTTAACGCTAATAATCTAATGCAAAAAATAAAAAAGCTTATTGATGGCCAAGGTGGAGGACAAGCAAAATTTGCTATGGGGAAAGGCAGTAATGAAAAAGGACTAAGCATTGCTTTGTCAGAAATACAAAATAAAATAGGGGCTGGTATCACAAATTTTTGACCTTGATGGGAGACTGATTCCAGAGAAATAATCCCCTACTGTGGGAAAGGCAAATCTAGCTCTAAATGTACAAATTTTTTTATATTCATAAAGGTAAGCGGTGTGTAAGTTCATATTCCTTTAGGCAAAGATGCTTGGTACATAGTTGACCCTGAAATGTAGCTAAAACGTAAACAACACAAACTATACGGTAATGCTGAGCAGTGTACAGCATCTGCTGAAACCACAAAAAACCTTCCCTATCTATCACAATCAATAGTTGCCTTTGTTACTTGAATGTTGACTGCCACCGAAAAGCTAACGTCTTTGGGCAATTATTTTTTTACAGTAATTGCAAAGTTTTGCATAAAAGGGATAAAAAACTTGCAATTTTTGCTCAAAAAAAGTGTCCATTTTATGTTCAAAAACGTTATTTTTAGGCTCTAATCGTGTCTTAATTGAATACTTTAGGGTTAACTATGTAGTAAGAGGATGATCGCACAGGCACTCAGTATAGGGGATAAGGATTTTGGAGATGTATGCTGAGCTTTTCTTTACGTTAAAGGCTAGGAGCAACTTGCTTTCATTCGGAGAAGGAGGTATTTTTATATGGAAATTATGTATATTTCGGTGCTCGATTCAGGGGGAATTAGCTCAGTTGGCTAGAGCGTCTCGATGGCATCGAGAAGGTCAGGGGTTCGAGTCCCCTATTCTCCACGTGAAATGAGAAAAATTAATATTTTGATTTTGCCCATATAATTATTGGCTATGGAGAGCGCAGATAGTAGATGCGTATAGAATTTAGCTATCTAATTGGTAGTGTAAACTTAAAAAGAACAAGTTATCGACGCAAAAAATAATAGGAGAAGGTATAGGAAACCTAGGTTTGAAGATTTTTATCCTAGGAATACTAGAATTACAGCCAAAGAAGTAAGGCTTGTCGGAGAAGGGATTGAAGTGGGGATTTATCCACTTGCTAAGGCTTTGAAGATGGCAAGAGCAGCGGAGTTGGATTTGGTGCAAATATCTAACAAGGGGGACTTCCCTGTTTGTAAGATTATTGATTTTTATGTGTTTAAATTCCAACAGAAAAAGGCGCAGAAAGCGAGTATTAAGGCCAATAAGCCACTACAGAACCAGATTAAGCTCAGTCCTAATATGGGGCAGCATGATCTCAAGGTAAGAGAAAAGAAGGCTATTGGTTTCCTGGGGAAAAAAATAACGGTCAAGGTAGTGATGGAGTTTAGACGGGGTCGCCCTTTTTTTAGGTATAAAGAGGAGGGGCGAGCATGCTTACAGGCGTTTATAAATACTTTAGAGGCATGTGGGGGGCATGTAAAGCAGAATATTAAGGAGGAGAACAGGAGGATGGTAGCGATCATTGATCCTGGCAGTATAAAGAAGAAAAATTAATTTAAAGAGATATGCCAAAAACAAAGACAAACTCAGGGGCTAAAAAGCGGTTTAAAATGACTGGTAAGCATAAACTGATGTGTAAGCATGTAGGTATGCGACATAACTTGAGGAAAAAAACAGTGAAACAGAAAAGAAAGCTTGGTAATTTTATGGAGGTGAGTAAAGCGGATAAGCCAAGGATGCTACAATTATTATCATAACGCACAGGAGAACTAACAACTAAATTGTAAAAGAAAATGCCTAGATCGACAAATGCGCCAGCTTCTAAAGCTCGCAGAAAAAGAATTTTAAAACAAGCGAAGGGTTACTGGGGTGCGCGGAAGAATGTGTATACTATTGCTAAAAATGCAGTAGAGAAGGGGCTTTTATACGCTTATAGGGATCGGAAAAATAAGAAGAGGAGCTTTCGCAGGCTGTGGATACAGCGTATCAATGCAGGGGCGCGCCTCTTTGGGATGAACTATCGGGATTTGATGTATCGTTTGAAGCTGAAAAAGATGTTGCTGAATCGGAAGGTATTGGCGGATTTGGCGATGAATAATTTAGCCTTGTTTGGTACTTTGGTGAATAAGATCAAGTAGTGGGGTATCTCTAGTGTACATATTTTATCAATCGTAACATGAAAAAGAAAACGGCTTTAGATTTTAATAGGTTATCAGCTGTTGATTTTTTGCGTCAGGAAAAGCAGCCTGTGGTTTTGGTATTGGATAATATACGTAGTGCACATAATGTGGGGGCGGCTTTTCGTTTGAGTGATGCTCTTTTAATTAAGCATATTTATCTATGTGGGATTACACCTTGTCCACCGCACAAGCAATTGCATAAAACGGCTTTGGGTGCGGAGGATGTAGTGGCTTGGACGCATGCACAACACACGCTTGGGGTATTAAAGGAATTACGCCAGCAGGGGTATCAGCTTATTGCTGTGGAGCAGGTGAAAGATGCTGTACTTTTACAACACTTATATAAAATGGCTACTAAGGGGCCTTTTGCATTGGTTTTTGGACATGAAGTGTTTGGGGTAGATGAAAAGGTGTTGGCTGCTGTGGACCATTGTGTGGAAGTACCGCAATATGGGACAAAATTTTCTATGAATGTGAGTGTGTGTATGGGTATGGTGGTGTGGGAGTTACTAAGAAGTAGGCTCTAGCTTCTTTATTCAACCAAAGAATTTTTCATAGTAGTGGCGTACATTGATTACAATAATGGGGTTGCTACGAAAATAAAAATATTGTACTAGGCTTGGTAAACAAAGATGTGTGGACTTAATAGCTTCTGAAAGCTTACTTTATCGCATTAAAAAACTTTAATTGGTTAACCCTGAAGTATTGTTTACAAAAAACTTTTAAAAAAAGAAAAAAGTAGTTGAATTGATTTTTTTTCTTTGTTGGGTGCAAAATAAATTTTTAAGCACAGATAAACCACAAATCACGCTCTCTAAAATTAGAATAATTATATAATTATTAAGTAGTTTTCTCATGTTGTGACCAATTGCACACAGTAAGGCATTAAGCTCGTCTCCCTGAAATCCTTTGAGATAGTTTCTATCAAGTTTTCCTTGTTTTTTCATGTGACTGATGTACGCTTCAATCGCCGATCTTTTTTTAAGTTTCTGCTTCTTATAACGCTTCATGCGCTTCTTGCAGCTAGGAATTAATATTTTTTTATCTTTAATCCCATGTCCTCTATAGCCTTTATCTGCTAAGACTTCCTCGGTTGTACATCCAGCGTTTTTTTCTGCGTTTCGTAAGCTTTCTTGTAATGTTTTTGAATCATGTGTATTTTCTTTCAGGGCACTTGCCTCTAATACAAAACCTTTCTTTTGCGTTGTGACTAACGAGACTTTAGATCCATATTCATAAGGTTTTCGTGCTTTCCCTTTAGCTAAACAATAGACATCCTTTTCATGTGTGCTGTAGATTTTATTTTTGCTTTTTTTTGTTTGATTTAAAAGTTTGAATGCTGTGCTTAGGTCATGGGCAAATATTGCTTGGAGTTCATTTTTGTTTTTAAGTTTTCTTGCAATATCTCGACAAACTCTGCCTAAGTAAGTTTTTAATTTTTTGATACTCGCTCGCATACGTTTGAATTGTTTAGCATGGGCATATCTTGCTGCTTTCCATGTTTCTTTTGCACCTATCCTTTTATAGTTTTGACGCAAAATAATTTTGTGTTTCTGAGCTAATTTTACCAGTTTTTGTCTAGATTTGTTTAGGTTTTTTGTATCAGTTGGATAAGTGATGTTTTTTTCCATTGCTGTAGTATCCACAATAACTTTTTTCAAATTTTTTGTTCGATTACTTTTTGTTCAATACCTTCTTTAATTGTGAATTGTAAAATTTTAGTAACCCCTTCTTTACCAAGTCTTTGGCGAAAACGAGTCAATGAGCTAGGATGGATAGGCTCCTTCATTTGTAGAAAATCATAGCCTGAAAAGTACTGCCAATAGAGGTTTTCAACCCACATTGAGACTAATTGTTCATCTGATTTTTTGAACATATGCCCTAACATCAACAGAGATACCATTAAACGTATCGGTTTGGGTGGCTGCCCTGCCCCCTTTTCTTTGTAATATTTGCCAAATGCTTCTTCAAAGCGTTGCCAATTCATTTGGTCTGCTAACATTTTTAGAGCATGTTTGGGGTTCATGATGGAAGATAGGCGACTACGGAAAAGTTCGCCTTGGCTATTATCTATTTTTTTCGGTTTCATCTTCTATTGTTTTTACTAGAGTTACACAGTACTCTCCAAAAAAAGCTAGAATCACCGATTCTGAATTTTAGAACCAGCAAAATTAGCTTTATTTCATTGACGGTACGTAAGTCTTGTTATTTACATTAACTACAAAAGTTTTAATGTCGCAAATATAAGCATTTTTAATAAAAAAACTGATTTTTAAGGCTTAAATAGATTTTTTCGCACTATTATTAAGCAATTAGGTACAATCTCAATGCAAAAACGAATACTACAATAACGTACTGCACTCATAGAATGCTTTTTATTGTGTTTAAGTGATATTAGAAAAATCATAAAGTTCAACTAATGAGAAGCAAAGGACATAAGAAGACTTTTTGCTATTAGCCATTACTATGTTTTAAACATAATTCTCTTCTCTCGTTCGGGTTAAAAATGTGCATAAAAGTACAGAATTGTATCACGATTTTTTTACAATAATTGCAAGGTTTTACATGGTATATACGAGAAACCTTGCAATTACTGCTCAAAAAAAGTGTCCATTTTATGTTCAAAAACGTTATTTATAGGCTCTAATCGTGTCTTAATTTAATACTTCAGGATTAACTAATTGTTAATAAAAAAGAGACGATATCAGCCAAGAAAGTGGTTTTTAATTGCTTTTAAATATTTTCCACTTTTCATTTGGGATTGTAGAAATTTTTACTTTCCTCACACAAGGCGCAAATAACCATAAGATGTCTTTGATAAACAATGCTTTTATATTAAGAAGGTTGACCAAATGGTCATAAGGCGCATCTGTTCATGAAGAAACATTAAAAGATTGCACTAAGAGATGTCTATTGCCATAGAGGTCCTCAAAGATAAGTTGGTATCCCCATGGCATCTTTTCGGGCTTTCCGAGTACTTTGATGTTTTTTTGACCAAGTGCTTTGTAGTCGGCTTGAATATCGTCTGAAGAGAAGCATAGGCCTTGTTTGCCTATTTGGGCACGGCGTTCTTCAGGGGTAGCGTTATCCATACCCCAATCAATAGCTTGCAAGATGATTTCTATATCAGGCTGCTGCTTACATCCGATGGTCAACCATCGTTGATTAGGACCCATAGGGTTGTCATCGCGTTTTTCAAAGCCCATTTTTTCCACAAAAAAATTGAGCGCTTTTGCTTGGTCTTCGACAATAAGGGAAGTATGTGTTAGTTTTTTGATCATTATAATTTATTTTAGTTAAGTGCTTATGCTTGTTACTGCTGTTAACAGGGTGGTGTAGCTTTTTCCTTAGGCTTATGTGCAAAGCTACATAAATCTTTTGAGAAAAAATATTTTACACTAAAGTTCTTTTCAGGTGGTTCTAGAAGGAAGTACTTGATCGACAGCTTTTTTTCTTATATTCTGTACCCAAAATATGCGTTTATGGCTCAATATAAAGGTTAAGGTGCGTCACACGAT
>JBCCVH010000015.1:0-10367 GCA_039195685.1 Bacteroidota bacterium
CAGCATTACCGTATAGTTTGTGTTGTTTACGTTTTAGCTATACTTCAGGGTTAACTAATTGTTTTTTCCTCAAGACTCGACCTTCACTGCGCCGCAAGACAAGTCTATGCCAAGTATACAAATAGGTAAAAGAATGCGAAACCTTTATACTGGAATATTTTGCAAAGAGGTGAATTTTTACTAAATTGGCCCTGATCTTTCAAGAAGCTGCTCAGCACTATTACTGCTCCCATTGGTAGCATCAAATACGGCATCCACTTTTGCGAGGCAAATTTGCTACAATTGCCTTTTAGTGGCTTAAATAAGCAGCATAAACAGATTGTAAAAAACCTCCTTTATACTTAATAAATAAAAAATAAGAACCCTAAAAGCACAGATACGTATAAATGGCAAGCAAAAGAAGCTTTACCCTACCATTGTTGCAATGGTAAGGCAAAGGCTCCCAAAGAAAAATAGAAATTTGACTGCATATAAATGAACCAACTCAATATACAACCCCAAAAGCTAAATGTACCCAATGTGTTTTCACATCAACGCGATCCACATATAAAAGTAGCAGCTATCAATGAGCAAAGCTATACCTTTAAACTCAATGAGCGAAACAGCATGGATGGCTTGTCCCTTATGCAATTACTAGATCAAGAGCGCATCACCGCCTGCTTTTTCGACCCACAATATCGAGGGATAATGGATAAAATGAACTATGGAAACGAAGGGAAAAGACAAAAGGGCAGAGCAGCATTACAACAAATGAGTAACGAAGATATTCATAATTTCATACAAGAAATAGATAGAATACTTGTAAAAAGCGGGCACTTGTTTTTTTGGGTAGATAAGTTTCATCTATGTGAAGGGATTCATCATTGGATAGCCGATACAAACCTTGCTATTGTTGATCTAATCACATGGGATAAAGGTGCTATCGGGATGGGATATAGGAGCAGAAGAAAGAGTGAATATTGTATTGTATTACAAAAAAAGCCCATTAGAGCGAAAGGAGTATGGGTAAGACACGATATCCCTGACGTATGGACAGAAAAGATCAAAAACAAGCAACACCCACACCAAAAACCTATTGAATTACAAAAAAGTCTTATTGAAGCCGTATCTGATAAGCACGACTTGATACTAGACCCCTGTGCTGGGAGTTATACTATATTAGCGGCTTGTAGGGCGACAGCACGTAATTTTATTGGTACAGATATTGAAAATATGCATGATGGTACTCATCAAAGAAAGCAAAGGGAGAAGGGAGGGGAGCGGCTATAAGCGGCTATTTGGCAATGAAGATTTGGGACACTTATTATCAAGAGTGCAAAGCGGTGTTATACGCGCTGGCAATGAATTGGAACAATTGATCATAGACCTATCTGATCATATTGATGACAATCTAGATGCTTTTCTTGATCATAGCGATATAGCGCAAGGGGTTTTTTTAGTCAGCAAAAAGAAACTCAAGCAATCGCGCTTAAAAAGTAGCTGTGAGCCCGATTTTCTTATACTCGAAATAACCCCTCAAAAAAAACATTGCTATATCATAGAGCTCAAGGATGGGGATAATTTTGATACCAAAAAGGCACAAGGGGAAAAAGATTTATTGCAAAAGTTTCAGCAAGAGATCTCCAGTAAACTTCCATATACTACTTCCATTCATATTTGCTGTTTTAACCAAGCAAATAAAGATAAAATCATAGCTGGCTTTAAGTATAAAATAAAGCGTGAGATGGCGATGACAGGAGAAGAGCTATGCAAAATATTATCACTTAACCATACTGATATTGTGGAGAGGAGAAAAAAAGACCAAAAAAACAACATGGTATTTTTTATTGAAGCATTACTCAAAATAGATCAGGTACGAGGGCATATCAAGGCGCAAATTGACAAAGCTTAAAACAATTAGCAATTGGCAATTATTTAACGTGAAATTTCAGATAAAAAAAGAAGACCCCCATAGCAGTGCCCGTACAGGGAGCTTTACCACAGCTCATGGCATGATCAACACGCCTATTTTTATGCCTGTCGGCACCAGAGGTACCGTAAAAGGCATACATCAGTGGGAACTAGAAGGAGATTTACGTGCAGAGATTATTTTAGGCAATACCTATCATCTTTATTTACGTCCTGGGCTGGAGGTGATCCAGCAAGCAGGGGGCCTACATCCGTTTATGCACTGGTCACTTCCGATATTGACCGATAGTGGTGGATATCAAGTCTATTCGCTAGCAGATTCTCGTAAAATTACAGAAGAAGGCGTGCAGTTTACCTCTCATATTGATGGAAGTAAGCACACCCTTACGCCAGAAAGTGCGATCAATATACAGCGGATCATCGGCGCAGACATTATGATGGCCTTTGACGAATGTACACCCAGTGAATGTGGCTACACCTATGCCAAAAGTGCTATGGAGCTCACCCATCGCTGGCTTAAGCGATGTACTACTCACTTTGACCAAAACCCTCCTTTATATGGTTACCCCCAATATCTTTTTCCCATCGTACAAGGCAGTGTATATAAGGATTTACGTATACAGTCTGCTACCGCCATCGCAGAAGCCAATCAGGCAGGCAATGCCATTGGTGGCGTTTGTCATCCTACAGGGCAACTTTATGAAGTGACAGGTTGGGTATGTGACATCTTGCCTAAACACAAGCCACGCTATCTTATGGGTGTAGGTACCCCCAAAGATATCTTAGAATGTATTGCCCTAGGCATAGATATGTTTGACTGTGTGATGCCCGCACGGAATGGGCGTAATGGCTACCTGTTTACCACTGAAGGTATTATCCATATCAAAAACCAACAATGGCGCACGGATTTTTCGCCTATTGACGTAGGCTTAGCCCATCAAGCGAGCCGCTATTATTCAAAAGCTTATCTACACCATTTGCTGCGGGTAGGAGAGCGTCTTGGAGGGCAGATCGCTACCCTGCACAATCTAGCTTTCTATCGCTGGCTGATAGAAGAAAGCCGTAAGCACATCACCACAGGCACATTTAGGGCATGGAAAGACAAAATGATCCCCACTATAATGCGTAAAATATAGCAGCGTTTCACAAAAAAGACAGCATCCGCCATCCATAGCAAAGCTTTATCATTTGGGTGGAGATGGATAGTCCTAAGTTTTGTCCATTGTTTATGTCATCGACCTATATAGGTCCAGCACGTAGCCCCCCATATGTCAAGGGACAGCGATGTGGTCAACTTGTGCTACATATTGCCCAAATTGCTTTTATAAGCCTTTATTTAGTGGTTTATTTGCGATATACAAAATAATTGCTTAAAATGGGCACTACTTATCAACTACAATATTATGACCATTGAAGTAATTGCCAGCGAAAGGGACAGCGTAGACAGCATACTGAAAAAGTATAAGAAAAAGCTAGAGAAGATCAGTCTACTCAAAAAGCTTAAGCAGCGAAGGCATTTTACACCACGTGCGGAAAAGCGGCGAGAACAGATCCAAAAAGCTATTTTGACACAGCGTTACAAGCAAGAAAAGGGGCTTGTATAGTGTATTAAACGACCAACATTCAATTTTTTTATAATGCCTAATCATTTATCTGCAGCTAAGCGCGTGCGTTCTAGCGAAAAGAAACGCCGCCGCAACCAATACCAACACAAGACAACAAAAACTTTTGTAAAAAATTTACTCAACACCAAAGACAAACAATTAGCCCAGCAAAGGGTGTCCAAAGTGGTGTCTATGTTGGACAAATTGGTAAAAAAAGGCATTCTCTCTTGGCGTAGAGCTGCACAGAAAAAATCTAAAATTACCAAATACGTACATCAACTCACCCTCAAATAATCTTGAATTGATCAGTCTGCCATTATGCATCCATTATTGTGTAAATTATTTGCAGCCCAATGGAACTTAGGCGCTCGATCTTAATAGTTTGTATAGTCTACGGCACTGTAAAATCGTGTAAAATATGGGATAACATGTGACTCAGCGCAGTGAAGACGCTGCTGGTATAGCATAACTCGCATTATCATTTTTTGAAACATCTTCTATACATGTGCTATACTTCGATCGGCCTACCGCGTTGTAAAATGGCCACTTTAAACATCATGTGATGCCCCTTAACCTTTATATTGCACCATAAACGCATATTTTTGGTGCGGAATATACGTTAGCATAGTTTAAAGTTTGATAATGTTATGATTATTGAGTAGTTTTGCTTGCTCTTGTCAGCGCTAAATAAGCGCACCATATACATCCCTAAGTAACAAAAAAATGGTGGATATACCGACAATACAGATACTTCCAGCCCATATAGCCAGTAAAATAGCCGCTGGGGAAGTGGTAACTGGAGCCGCTTCGATTGTGAAAGAGCTTTTAGAAAACGCCCTAGATGCAGGGAGTACGTCTATTAAAGTTGTAGTCGACAAAACAGACTGCACCAACTTTATCCAAGTAGTAGATAATGGATATGGTATGCATGACCAAGATGTCCAGCTTTGTATCGAAGCCCATGCAACCTCTAAGATAAGCCAACCAGAAGACCTCTTTTCGCTAGACACCTATGGCTTCCGAGGCGAAGCCCTCAATGCTATTGCGGCAGTAGCAGAGCTCACCATCATGACCCGTACAAAAAAGGAAGAGCTAGGCACATGCTTAGTGGCTGTGGATGGAGAGGTGAAAAAAAAGAAACCCATCGTAACCCCTGTCGGGACGAAGATAGAAGTGCGCCATCTTTTTGGGACCATCCCAGGCCGAAGAGCGTTTTTGAAATCGAACGCTATCGAACTCAAACACGTGATCACCACATTCCAGCGCATCGCACTAGCCAATGCACATGTAGGCTTTGCCTTTTATAATGGACAAGCAGAAACAGATAAGCTCTATGACCTGCCCCCCACCAAGCTAAATCGTAGGATCGTAGATATCTTTCATAAAGGATATGCCAAGCAGTTGATCCCATGTGAAGAACGTACGAAACAATTTCATGTGACAGGCTATATAGGTACACCCGAGCGTGCAAAAAAAAAGCCCGGAGAGCAGTTTTTATTTGTAAACCAACGCTATATTAAAAACCGCTACCTTAACCATGCCGTAAAACAAGCTTACCAACGCAGCCTCCACACAGACAGCTATCCCTTTTTTGTGTTATTTATCCATGTCCCACCAGACCAAGTAGATGTAAATGTGCACCCTGCTAAGATAGAAGTTAAGTTTCAAGACGAGCGGCTCCTCTATACCCTGATCTTGACCGCAGTAAAAAAAGCTTTACTGATGCATCACGGCATGCATACGATCGATTTTACCCATGAACATACAAAAGCACTTTTTACTACTCCCGCCTCACCCCCCACAGAGCTGCCCCCTACTGACCTCACATCTGCATCCTCCGCCTCCCAAGCCCACAATACCTTTCCGCCTGAGGCCACCCCTATACCGCCAGCAAGTTCCCCCCCCACTAATGCGCCTATGCCCTCTGCTGCGCATACCATCCCTTCTAGTCTACCCATCCCCACACCTGCTACACATCCCCCCCTGTTACTACAAGAGCCCCTAGCTGCGCCAGCACCGCGTAGTCCTATAGACCCCCTCACTGCCAAGCTACAGCTCCACCATCGCTTTATCCTTGCCCAAGTCACATCTGGCCTTTTGGTCGTAGACCAATATGCCGCCTATGAACGTATTTTATACGAGCGCAATATGGCGCGGTTTACACAATCCAATCCAGGCACCCAAAAGCTTCTTTTTCCCTATGAAGTGACCTTACAGCCAGCTGACCTTATGTTGGTCAAAGCCTGTAAAGAAGAGCTCTACACATTAGGGTTTCGCTTTGATATCCACCTCCCTCACACCCTCAAGATCACAGGACAGCCTACTAATGTCCTTACCCTACCTCAGTACAACACTGAAAACATGCTTATCCACGTTATCACCCAATACAAAACCTACACCGAAATGCACGCACTCCCTTCTCAAGCATGTTGGGCTCGCGCACTCGCCAAAAGAGGCAACTTAGCACCCAATACCACACTTTCATCTAAAGAGATGGATGCCCTCATTGACCAGCTTTTTGCATGTAAGTCCCCAGACTATACGCCCGATGGCGATAAAATATGGCATATTTTCCCCCTCAATGTCCTCGCCACATGGCTCAATACACCACCTTGCGATGACCAACGATAAGCCCCAGCCTTCTCTTGACTTAGCCCCAATATACAAGCCCCAAGCACACAAACCCCCATATAAATAGTTAACCCTAAAGTATTCAATTAAGACACGAATAGAGCCGAAAAATAACGTTTTTGAACATAAAATGGACACTTTTTTGAGCAAAAATTGCAAATTTTTCTACCCCTTTTATGGCAAAACCTTGCAATTGCTGTAAAAAAATCATTGCCCAAAGACCTTAGCTTCTAGGTGGCAGTCAAAATGCAACTAACAAAAGAGACTATTGATTGTGACAGATAAAGAAGGTTTTTGTGGTTTCAGCAGATGATTCGCACTGCTTAGCATCACCCTATAGTTTGTCTAGTTTACGTTTTTAGCTATATTTCAGGGTTAACTCAGTAGTAACAACCCCAACCCTATCACAAGCTTACTGCCAATACTTGCCATGCTTAGATTGGTTGCGTTATCTGCCCATTTTTAAGTTTTCAATAGCTAGCTCAGCCACTAGCAAGACCCTATAGTGCTCGCCGACACACTAGAGGAGAGACATTTACCCCTCCTGTACCTTAAAAATGTTGAAAAATTTGATCTTAGCATAAAGCCCTTGTACGTAAGGCCATGCTGCTGTAAGTGTGCCATCTGCGATCGAGCTGCCTAGGTGCTCATCCTTCTGGAAAGCGAAGTATCGCTACTAGTTTATGGATTGGCAATCGATCCAGCGCATCAGCTTGCTCCAAGCGAAGCAACCCACTAGGCATTAAATAGTTCTATCCAATCTTCATCTTCCGCAAAAAGTAAATCATCACTCAGTGTCGTTTCTGCTACCAAGTCCGTTTGGGTCTGCTTATTTTTTATTTTTGTCAATATTTTTGCGGTGTCGTTCAGCGTTTCTATATAAGAGTAGAGAGCCTGCATATAGTTCCTTTGCAATTTTACAAAAGAGAAGATATAGCCGCGCATATATTTTTTTACTTCTTCATTCACATACGAGAAATCGTGTCCTATGATTCTCCCTATGGCGATCAATAGTGTAGGGGGGACTTTCGCTAGCGCAAATTTTTTGTATAGGGTGATTCTACTCACATGCAGCTGTTTAGCTAAGCTGCTTATGCTGTAGCCACTTTTTTTGATTATTTTTTTTAATAAATTTCCTTCATGCATGATACTGATGACTTTTTCCTTCTAAACCAACAAAGGTACGCTTTTTCTTTTGGTTAGCCATGTATTTTTTGAAAGCCACCCCCCTTTTTTATAAAAACAAGAAAAATTCCAGCAAAAGCTTCACTTAATTCATTTTTTTGTTAAGAATTTACGGGCATGGCCAGTATTTTTACACATGATCGCCTCTCTGCTTCTAGGTCGTCTTATATAGACACATACCAAAAGCGGTTGCAAACAGCATATCCCCCTATGCGCAAGCCAAAGCGCTCTTCTTGAGAAGCGCCAGTAGAGTTTTTTGAGGGAGGGTAAGATTCATAAAAAGGTTTTTGCGTTCTTCTACTTTTTGCTTATTTTTAGTTGTACCGCAAAACCAGCCAAAAGCTATGCAAGGCAGCATAATTCCCAAAGCCCAAGAAACCGAAAAACCCTAAGAGCCCCACCTACGCTCCCTCTACAATAGATCATACACATACACAAAAAACTATTAGTCGAGAAGTAACTTGTAATCCGTCATTATTACACCATTGTCATGCACAACCAACCCTTCAGCAAAGCCCCTGGACATATTCCTTTTATACGCATCACCCTTTTCTTTATGAGTGGGATATATATAGGCCAATCCATCCCCCTCGCCTACTATCCCCACATCGCCAGCCTACTATTGCTCCTTGTAGGTATTTACCTTTGTTGCTTTATCCTACGGAAAAAAAAGCCCATACTACACCACACCACCCTCCTCCTACCTCTCCCACTCATCTGTTTTTTCATTGCAGGAGCGCTGCATCTGCTTCAGCAAAGCCCACATATACAATCCCATCACATCATCCACACTGCAGCAGAGACCACCGCTTACAAAGGCATTGTCGCTAAAGATATCACAGTAAGAGACCGCCAAAAAGAAGTCATCATCCAAGTAACCCACATCCAGCGGCACGATCAATGGCAAAGTGCCGTAGGCAAGGTGCGCCTTTTATTACCCAAAAAGCAGCTCAAAAACCTTATGTACGGAGATTATCTCCTTATCAAAGGCAAGCCTAGCCTATTCGCTAAGCCCACTAATCCCCAAGTCGTCAACTACAACCAACAATGGACTATCCAGCATATTTTTCATACGCACACCACCAAAGCATGCCAAATAATAGGCCACCAACCCCCCAGTCAAGTCGTCAAATACACATTACGTTTGCGCAACTATTGTGCACAGCAGCTGCAACACTATATCAAAGATAAAACCGCCATAGGCATCACCCTCGCCCTCCTTTTAGGCATACGCACCCATTTACAACAACAAACCCGCGAAATCTACACCATCAGCGGTGTGATGCATATTTTAGCCGTATCTGGGCTACATGTAGGCCTCCTCTATACCCTCCTGCTCTACATCCTATACCTTTTGTCCAGTTTCCTCTTTAGAAAACCCAAAAAATACCCCCTCATCACCCTCTTTTTTATATGGATATACGCCTTTATTGTCCAGCTCACCCCCTCTGTACTCCGTGCCGTAAGTCTGCTCTCACTTATCGTCATCGCCAAAAAGCAACAAAAATCCTACCATACCATCAACCTCCTAAGCCTTATCGCCTTTCTCCTCTTACTGTACAATCCCCATTTTCTTTTAGATATCGGTTTTCAACTCTCTTTTACAGCTGTATTAAGCCTTACCCTACTCTATCAGCCCCTACATAAGCTATACACCCCCACCCGCAAACCCCTTACCTATCTCTGGTCAATTACTGCAGGCTCGCTAGCCGTACAAGTAGGCACCCTGCCCATCTCCCTCTACTACTTCCAATATTTTCCCACCTACTTTCTGCTCGCCAACTACATCATGCTCCCCCTCGCTGCCCCCATACTGCTATTGGCCATTACCAGCCTACTCTTCAGCTGGTGGCCATCCGCCGCTGCCGCCCTTGCTTTTTCGCTAGACCATATCCTTCAAGTCACCACCACACTCCTTGCCCGCCTCACCCGACTGCCCTATGCACAGCTAGGTCCCTTTCAGCTGGCGCTATGGCAGATCGTGCTCTATTATACCCTATTAGCAAGCAGCTATCTTATCATCAAGCACCGCCAATTGCGCTATATCTTGATGAGTGCTGCCAGCCTTGCTACATTAAATGGAGTTACTTTTTACCACTATCTACAGCAAAAGCAACAAAAAAAGATCATCGTATACGATACAGGTAAAAGGCACGTCATCGCCTTTATCGCAGGCCAGCAAGCCACCCTGCTTACCAACAAAACCCTCCAGCCCTATGAGGCTACCTATCGATACCAAATCCTACCCAGCCTCAACCACGCAGGCCTCTACCATATCACACAGCAAAACACCCAGCACGTTAAAAAATCCCTCCTATACCAGTGGCAAGGAAAGTCCATATTGATTATAGATAAAAACCATACTTTACCTGAAAAACTACCTCCTCGCATAGATATCTTAATCGTACAAGACAACACCACCCTACTCCCCCCTGCGCTCGATTGCCCGATCGGCATACTTATTATAGGTGCTGATCATCCACAGCCCAAAACTTTGGCACAGCAAGCGACCCAGCGCAATATCCAGTATTATAGCATCCTAGACAAAGGCGCTTGGGTCTATAATGCCACATAAGCTGCTATGGGCGCTTCTTTTTCGAGGCAGCACCTGTCAACTTGAAGAAGCACCATGTAACACAATTTTATTTTGCATAAACACACTCTTTTTGCTATGCTTGCGAATGCTCATCGCTATTTTCGGGAGCGTCAATTAAATTGTGTAAAATTAGAATATTTATACAATGAAATTAAACCAAAAAAATTATAGAAGTCATGAAAAAAAAACAAGAAAATTGCAAACAGAAAAAATGATTTACACTGCTATAAACAACTTATTTAAGAATCAAAATGAGCTGAATTTTGACACATTCACACTTGTAATTTTAGAAGCACTTATGTTGTTGGAAAGAAGCAGCATATTTAAAAAGCCATGAAAGCAAACAGGATTCAGGCAATGGAAGCTACCCAAGAAGCTTTAAATCACTATCTAAAAATAGGATGCAAATAAATATCCCAAGATCAAGAAATGGCCATTTTAAG
>JBCCVH010000016.1:0-9935 GCA_039195685.1 Bacteroidota bacterium
GTATCATTGGCTAGTGCTGTGCATACTTTCATTTAATATCAATCTATAGCACCTTTTTTCTTTTTTTTACAACTACAACTGCTGTGCATACTTTCATTTAATATCAATCTAATAGCCTCTTAACGATTACATTGATGTCTGCAAGAGCTGTGCATACTTTCATTTAATATTAATCTATACCATATAGGCACAATCCATAGCTAGGATTTTCAAAGATCATTGGCTTATCACTGTGTTTACCTCTGTGTACGACTAATCTATTGATATGGTCTACAGAAGTTTTGCAAAAATAATCACTTCTAGTAACAATTTCAAATGTTGGGGTAATATATGTAAAGTAACACAGTTTAGCAAAAGTGTGTGCTATTTTAGATGACGCGCTGCCAATGGTCACACAGTATAGCGCCAGCTATTGCTGCATTCAAGGACTCAGCTTGCCCAACGGCAGGGATGGTGACAGGATATTGGATATAAGACCTTAAGCTTTTGTCAATCCCTATTGCTTCATTCCCAATCAATAAGCCCCCATATTGGGGAAGCGTGGTTTGGTAGAGGTTTGCCCCACGTAAAACGCCACCGATGATAGGAATCTGGCCTGCTTTTGCATGTTGTAAATAAGGCAATAGTGGGGTATAATGTACGTTTACATGCGCAATAGCACCCATACTTGCCTGTATCACTTTAGGATTATAGCAGTCCACTGTGGTAGGCGAAGCAATGATATCTTTGATCCCATACCAGTCTGCTACACGCACCAATGTCCCTAGGTTGCCAGGGTTGCCTATGTTATCCAAGATAAGCATCCGATCGCGGGTAGTGAGATAAGGCACAGCAAGGGTTTTACAAGCAAACACAGCGAGTAGGGTCGGATTGGTGCTAAGGGTATCAGCTGCTTTATATTGTGCGGCAGGCGCGATGTGCCATATATTTTCATACTGACTTGCGATCTCTGGGTATTGTTTGGTAAATGCTGGAGTGGCGATAATATAGCTTGGGCTATAAGCGGACGAAGTAAGTAAAGCCAATACTGTTTTAGCACCAGAAGCTACAAAAGCGTTGTGAAGCTTCCGATATTTCTTTTGCGCTAGTTTTTTTATAAAAGCTAATTTCTTTTTCGTGACTGTATTCTTCATCATGCTGTACTGTTGCCTCTCAGGTAGTAGGAAATGTGGTGCCCTAATATAAAAACCTCTTTTATTTAAAATAGAGAATGGTCAGCTTTTGCCGAGCTACGCACTTTTCAAAAACTCCTTCGCATTCAATGCCAATATTGTTGGCGATTACGATGCAGCATAAGATATAGGAGGCCCCCCTCGCACACATGGCAAATATAGGCTTATTGCTTTATGCCCCCAAAGCTTTTACTGCAATATTATTTTGTAAAGGATATATTATTTATGTATATTGCACACCTATTCAGCAGAATAATCCAAACCAAAAAACTATGGCAAATATCTGTAAAATTACGGGCAAACGCGTGCTGACAGGCAATAGGGTGTCCAAAGCCAACAACAAAACAAAACGTAAGTTTAACCCTAATATTCAACATAAAAAACACTTTTGTCCAGAATTAAACGCATGGATTACGTTACCTGCATGCACAAAAGCAATGCGTACCATCAATAAAAATGGACTTTACCAAACCTTGAAAAAAGCTTTCAAAAAAGGCACATTAGCACCAGATATTGCACGTTTGGTAGCGGTAATATAGAACTTTAAAAAAACTCCTTACCTATGGCAAAAAAAGGCAACAGACACGCAGTAATTCTTGAGTGTACAGAACATGCCACCACAGGCTTACCTGGCACATCTAGGTACCACACGCAAAAGAACAAAAAAAATACAAAGGAAAGGCTAGCGCTCATGAGGTATAATCCTATCCTAAGAAAGCATACCCTACATAAGGAAATTAAATAAATATGGCAAAGAAAACGATAGCGAGAATACAAACTGGTGTTAAAAAATCAATGGCCAAGCTCATTATCCCCGTCAAATCACAAAAGACTGGGTACTATAGCTTTGATGAAAAAATTGTCAACATAGAAGAGGCCAAAACTATATTAGCGAAACCAGTTGCCACACGTTAGTAGCATATTCATCTTTTTTGGTAACAGGATTATGGGTTTTTTTGATTTTTTTAAACGCTCTTCCAAAAAGAAGAAAAAAAAAGAAGCTGCAGCATCCGCAACACCTGTAGTATCCACCACATCTACACCTGTAGCTACCCCAAAACTTACAACAAGTCCTGCTGCGCACCCAAAACCACGTCCTGCTTCTCCTATAAAAAAACCAAAAGTTTCTTTTTTCGGACAACTTAAGCGCTTATTTGTCGGTAAGCCACGCCTAGATAATAACCTATTAGAAGAGATAGAAGAGCTTTTAGTCTCTACCGATATGGGGATGGACACTGTAGATCAGCTCCTCAAAGAGCTTAAAACTTATGCAGGGCAGTCATTGGATATCGGACAAGCTGTGGCTATTTTAAAAGCTTATATTATCAAACTACTACAAGCGATTAACACCCCGCCGCAAAGTTCAGCTAATGATGCAACCCCAACAGCAGATACCCCCGTAGCCCAAAAACCACATATCATCCTTATCGTAGGGGTGAATGGTGTCGGAAAAACCACCACCATCGGCAAACTCGCCTCCCAATTTTCAAAAGAGGGTAAAAAAGTGATGATCGGCGCAGCAGATACCTTTCGTGCAGCAGCTATTACGCAATTAGAAGTGTGGGGGAAGCGTGTAGGTGTCCCTGTTATCAGCCAAGGCATGCACAAAGACCCAGGTGCAGTGGCCTATGATGCCGTGACCAGCGCCATAGCACAAGATATGGACATTCTCATAGTGGATACTGCGGGACGACTACATAATAAAGTAGGCTTGATGAATGAACTGACCAAAGTAAAGCGGGTGATTGGTAAAAAGATGCCCAACGCACCACAAGAAATATTGTTAGTCGTAGATGGTAGCACAGGCCAAAATGCTTGGCAACAAGCCCGTATTTTCCACGAAGCACTACACGTCACAGGGCTTATCGTCACCAAACTAGATGGCGTAGCCAAAGGAGGGGTAGTCATCGGTATCACAGAGACATTAGGTATTCCTATCCGCTATATTGGGTTAGGAGAGCAATTGGAAGATTTACAGCCGTTTGAGCCCGAAGCTTTTACTGAAATACTTTTCAAGGATACAGCACAAGAGGGATAAGCCAGCACTGCTAATCATTGAGCTGATTCGTTCAGATATGCGTTACGAATGGGTGCCCTGTGGCCACGCATCGATGGTGCATATTGGCGTTTGCCTAGCATCTCACTATTTTGCCCCTCTAGTGTAAACGCACAAATAACACAAATCAGCAATGAATAACTACACAAAGCGTATGGTAAAGATAGGTGATATATGTCTAGGTGATAATCCTCTCCTTTTAGCACCAATGGAAGATGTAAGCGATCCGCCTTTTCGTGCCATTTGTAAAGCACAAGGTGCTGATATGATGTATACCGAGTTTATCGCAGCTGAAGGCTTGATTCGCGATGCCTATAAGAGTGTACAAAAGCTAGATATCTATCCTTACGAAAAACCTATCGGCATCCAAATATTCGGAGAAAATATCACTTCTATGCAGCAAGCTGCCAGTATTGCAGAGGCAGCAGGACCAGCGTTAATAGATATCAACTATGGCTGTCCTGTAAAAAAAGTAGCCTGTAAAGGTGCTGGGGCAGGTATTTTGCTCGATTTGCCGAAAATGCAAAAAATGACAGCAACGATTGTCAAGCAAGTGAAACTGCCTGTAACGGTCAAAACCCGTCTAGGATGGGATGAGCATACGATAAAAATTGTAGAAGTAGCTAAGCGGCTGCAGGATGTAGGCATCCAAGCCTTGACGATCCATGGACGTACACGTGCCCAAATGTATCGCGGCGAAGCCAACTGGGACTATATTGCCGAAGTGAAAAATCATCCTGATATCCATATTCCTATCTTTGGCAACGGCGATATCAACAGCCCGCAAAAAGCCTTAGCTTATAAAGAGAAATATGGTGTTGACGGCATTATGATCGGCCGTGCAGCTATTGGCAACCCTTGGATATTTAAAGAAATAAAGCATTACTACGCTACAGGGGAGCTGCTCCCACCGCCTTCTTTAACTACGCGCATCACCACATTACGCCAACATCTCACTCATTCTATTGCGTGGAAGGGAACCAAAACAGGTATCGCCGAAATGAAGCGCCACTATGCCAACTATTTGCGTGGGGTCGTAGGGGTAAAGTCTTTTCGCATACGACTGGTGCAAGCCAATGAACTTGCTGCTATTGAGGATATACTGGAAGAATTGCTAGCAGGATATAAAGGCAATGTACAGGAGTGAATATTGCTTTTTACCTACCGTACATAATAAATTTCTGCTATCCAAACAGTGCTGTATACACCTTATCCACACCAAAAATCATATCTAGCGAAGAGTATAAGAAGCTAAACCCTACCAATACTGGGGCAATGTATTTTACAGTGATCCTGATATAGTTCATGAAAAACTTATTAGGGGCTCTTTCACCAGTAGACTCCTTAAACACATTTTCTAGTTTAAACTTATGCCCAATAAATAGGATAAAGTAAAAAGTAGCAAATGGTGTTAAGATCATCAATACAAATTTTTCAAAAAAGACTCTAAAGTTAGTTTCTGCTGGATTTGGCATGATCGTCCACAGGTGCTCACAATTGGAGTCAGCGAGAATACAAAATGTGCTGATCAAATAGGAGCATCCCGCCAGCAACCATATGGCATGTTTACGCTTAATCTTATAAGCACTTACCAAATAGGTTGTAGGGACCTCTAGCAAGGATATAGAGGAGGTAATAGCCGCAAAGATCAGTAGCAAGAAAAACGACAATGCTAATAATGTCCCTACGATGCCACCTATTTTACTAAAGATAAGCGGCAATGTAATAAAGGCTAAGCCTGTTGGGTTAGTCGCCAACTCAGGGTTTTCTTTGGCTATTTCAGGATTGGTGAAAGCCTTAAAGTTAAAATCAATATGCCCCAAGAAAGCAAACAAGAAGAATCCAGCACATAGTGCCACTAAAGTATCTCCAAGTACAATCACCAAAGAAGATTTATGCAGGTTGTCTTGCTTATTCACATAAGCGCCATAGGTGACCAAGGCTCCCATACCAATACTTAAGGACATAAAAGATTGACTTAACGCACAAACAAACGCTTTAAAGCTTACATGATCCAACTTAGGCTTTAGGTAGAAAGAAATACCTTTACTAGCCCCTTCTAATATACAGGAGTAGCCAATAAGCGCAATCATCATCACCAAAAAGATAGGCATTAATATTTTTGCACACTTTTCAATACCCCCACTGACACCTGCTTGGTTGATAAAGACAGCACCAATAAGCATAATAAAAGTACATATAAAGTTGGTGAGCATGTTCCCTTTTAACGCTTCAAAAGTGCCAGAAAAAAAAGTAGGATCGCCAGCTTGGTTTTTATCAATCAAAGTACCACTTAACGTCTTGCCAACATAACCTACGACCCAGCCAGCCACTACATTATAAAAGCAAAAAATAAAAAAGCATATGATGGCTGCTAAGCTGCCTAGCCACTTCCATCTGCCATACCCTTGATAAGATTCATACAGTCCTTGCTGTTTCGTGCGTCCGAAGGCGAGCTCTGCCAATACAATAGGATATCCTATCGCTACGATGCATATTAAATAAAAGAATACATATATAAATCCGCCATATTGTGCTGTTTCAGCGGAAAATCGCCATATATTACTTAGCCCTACAGCTGCTGCTACAGCAGATAAAAGGAATCCTAACGAGGACGAAAACCCCTCTTTCTTATCATTTTCACTTGGTTTCGACATGGTTTAATAGTTAAAAAATAATCAGGTATGGTTGTTATGCACTTCATAAAAACGCACCCTAAAGGGCACAATATTAGGTCTTTTTTTTAATAAAAGCAATGTATAACTAAATTAGCTGTATACCAGTACACAAAAAAATCAACTATTTTGACAGGGGAAAAATCAATAACAAAAATAATTGACCAAATAGCGGAATAAATGGGCTTGATTTAGCAAAACCCAAGCAGGTTGCTTATTCCTTTGTGTTGGGTTTTTCTGTGTCTGCAGGAGCTTCTTTTTTGGGCTCAGATGTAGCTTTGGCAGGCGCAGCTGCTGCTTTTGTTGTTGCGGGGGCTTTTTCAGCAGTTTGAGCAGCTTTAGTAGTCTTAGCAGCGGGAGCTTTTTTGTTGGTTGTTTTGGCAGCTGGTTTTTTCAGCGTTTTTTTAATTGGGGCATCTACATAGGGTTCTGCATCGATCAATTCACTTAAAGGAATAGAAGGGGTGAAATTGAGTTTAGGTTTTTTCCTTTTTTCGATCATCTTTTGCCAAAGGTTGAGGCGTTGGTGGGCTGTTTTTTTACTAATAGCACCTTTTTTTAGCCCTTCTAGTAAGTGCTTGGTAAGTAAAAGGCCAGCATTTGTGCAGAGGTGACCTACTTTTTCGGTCACTTGGGCTCCTTTGAATAGCCATGAGATCATGCGATCTGTTTTCATAGTGACGGTAGAGACAGGTGTATGTGGATCATAATGTCCCAATTTTTCGATAAAACGCCCATCTCTTGGGGCCCTTACATCAGCGACTACGATATTGTACAAGGGATGGTGTGTACGGCCTTTACGGGCCAATCTAATTTTGATCATAAATATAATTGATTTGATGGCAACTCCTCAGCGCTCTTTTGCAGAGATGCCAAGGGGCATTTAATTAATGTTATTTGATAATATCCTTAAGTGTGAGCGCCCCAAATATATAATATTTTTGAAAAACACTCTACCTATCAGACAAAGTCTAACATAACGATCGCACAGTGCTGTACTAGGGGCTTAAAGCATTGCGCCTAAAATATGCCTAAAACCATAGGCTAAAAAATGGATACGGTGATAATGCGCTTAGCCCTAGTGCAGTCTAGGCTTTTCAATAGGGACAAGGCAGGTAGGTTGCCTGCGTCTTTTTAACCCAAGCGTATACATTGTCTGCAAGTCCCTGCCTTGCAGATGGTGTAGCCTGCTGTGCTGTTGCGATCCAACACTCTGCACTCCTACATGCCAAGCTTAAATAGCTTGGAACGATGTATAGGGATATAAGACTTTTGGCAGTTCAATCCCTGTCGGGGTTTGGTAGGTTTCTAAAAGCCCACTCAAGATGCGGGGCAATGCAAGTGCACTTCCATTGAGGGTATAGCAATATTGTTTCCCTTGTGGTGTTTTGTAGCGGAGTTGCAGCCGCAGGGCTTGATATGTGGTAAAACAACTGACAGAGCTTACTTCTAGCCATTGCTTTTGTCCAGGGGACCATACTTCAAAATCATAGGTGATGGCAGCGGTAAAGCCAAGGTCTCCTGTACAGAGCTGTACGATACGATAGCGCAGGCCTAAAGCTTGGAGCAGCTTTTCTACATGTGTACACATGTTTTGCAATGCTATTTCGTATTGTGCTGGGGTGACTATTTGGACGAGCTCTACTTTATCAAATTGGTGTAGTCGATTGAGACCTCGCACATGTCGGCCCCAAGAGCCTGCCTCTCGCCTAAAACAGGGGGTATAGGCTGCTAACTTGATGGGCAAATCTTTTTCTTCCAATATAGTGTCACGATAGAGGTTGGTCAAAGGGACCTCTGCTGTGGGGATAAGGTATAGGTCTTCTTCTCGTAAGGTATAGATCATGCCTTCTTTATCAGGTAGCTGCCCTGTACCAAAAGCGGAATCTTGATTGGTCAAAAGTGGGGGGGCCATCTCTTGATAACCTTGTTTTGCGGCTTCTGCTAAAAAGAAGTTGATCAGTGCACGTTGTAGTTGGGCTCCTTTTCCTTTATATACAGGAAAGCCAGCACCTGTAATTTTATTGCCTGCTGCAAAGTCTATGATATCATATTTTTTTACCAGCTCCCAATGGGGTAGTGGCGTACCTTTCGGCAGCGATGTGGGTTGCCACGTTTTGATGATTTTGTTATCTGCGGCACTTTGCCCAATAGGCACACTCGCTAATGGGATATTAGGCAGCTGGGCTAGCTTGTCGCGCAGTTCTTTTTCATATTGCTTTAAGCGGTCTTGTTTTTCTTTATAGTCAGCCTTGGTAGTCAAGAGTTGGGCCTTTAAGGCCACTACAGATGCTTTATGATGCGATTGGCCCTTCAGCTGCTGGGCTATTTTTGCTGTTTGGGCTTTGAGCTGATGGGTCTGGTTTTCTAGTGCTTTTTGTGTGGCTTTTCGATTTGTGTTCAGTATTTTTACCTCATCAAGTAGCTTGACCACACTGGTAAGCCCTCGGCTTTTGAGCTGTTGGGCTATCTTTTCGGTATCTTTTTCTATATTTTGTATTTTTAACATGGTTAGCTTGCTTATGTACAGGGATTTCCTAGCGGCTAAATATTAGAAAATAATCGTATACGACCTAAAGAAGTTACTTTTTTTTGGAAAGCACTTATTTTATTCGTAAGTTTGCACCATACTTACTAGCAACATAAATTCAAGCACTAATGAAATCAATAAAAAAATATCTTATTCATCTCTCCTTTTTAGCTTTTACATTCATAGGCTTAACCTTGTTAGCGAGCTATAACGCCGCACAAGCAAGCCCTATGGCAGAAAACGGGGTGCTTTTGCTAGGGAAAAGTGAAGGTATGTTTAATCAGAAATCAGCGATTTGGTTCTACATTATTGTCTTGTGCTTATTTATAGGATGGACTTTAGGCAGCAAAATAGGGTTTATCACCAATCTCTTATGCTACATCGGGGGATATGTATTGGCGGTTATCAGTGAGTACCTCAATGAGCCTATTATAAACCTTTTGGTCAATCTAGGGTTTGAAAGTGACTCATATATTAGAATAGGCACTTCTTTGATCATATTGATCATGTTCTTAGCTATATTAAAATTGATCGATAAGTTGCTCAAAATAGTAGTAAAAATGCTTTTCCTAAGGGCTGTTGACAATTTTTTGGGGGCCATTTTAGGGGTAATAGAAGCATGTGTAGCTATTGGAGCTTTTTATTGTTTCATGGAAATATATGAGGCTAAGAAGGCATTTGGTATTGATGTGAATCAGCTTCCTTTCTTTGAAGTGTTTAAGCAACTCTCAGAAAGTATATTAGGTAGCTCTTACCTCGATTGGGTAAAAGACTTTGTGGATAGTCTCCCGAGTTAATTATGCATGGCCAGTTGCGCCCCTCCACGTTTCATAACTCTTCTTTGCCTTCTACAGATACTCCCGCCCCTGCTGTAAATACATCTACTCCGCAGCTATACCAATCCATTTTCCAGGGACACAAATAGGCTGACCTAGATTCTCTTCACTACATCTAAGGCGGTTCTGCAAAAGATATGAAAAAACTTATATCAAACGTGTGTTTTAGCCATTATATTCTTTCATTACATGGATCAAATACAACCAATACCATATCCATAAAATAACAGAATATATGTAAAATACAACCTGGTTCGTCTAGAGCAACGATATAGACACCAATATTTTTGTTTTTATTACTAGATTTCCGTACATTGGCTCTTAATAGTTGTATCTTTCTATTCACACAAAAAAGAGATTTAACATTATCGAGCACTAAATTTTTATACCATGAATACACCGCTATTTATAGCTTTTATAGTCTTTTTATTTGTCAACCTAGCACTAGGCTTGTACAAAGGCAGGAACGTTAAAACGATGAAAGATTATGCCCTTGCCAATCGGGCTATGGGGACTGGGACACTGATGATTACGATTGTGGCCACGATGATTGGTTCTAATTATGCAACTAATGGATTTACCTCAGCGCAAAATCATGGTATTATTGGGCTTATGATAATGGGATTAGGTTATGCTATAGGAAGTTTACTCTTAGGCCGTATTGTA
>JBCCVH010000017.1:0-9691 GCA_039195685.1 Bacteroidota bacterium
ACTACCTCCCCACCCTCCCACCCCCCAAAGGTGGGCTTATGGACTACAAATTTACCAGGTTACCATATTCACTTATACAATGGGAGGCTACAGCCTTTACCTACATTACCCAAAGGTGTTACTTTATGTCACTTTTCTGATATGGACAAGAGGGCTAGGGGTATTGCAGTGGAACGTGTAGGTGAGCATAGAGGGAGCCGAAAAGATCCTTTTGTAGCCTTAAATACAGGCTCTTTTCAAGAAGGGTGTTATGTGGCTTTAGGGAGGGGGGTGGTATTGGACAAGCCGATTTATGTACATGACTATACACTGATAGATGTGCCTACTTTACGTTCGCCACGTTTCTTTATCCATTTAGGTGAGGAGAGTAGTGGGGAGGTGGTGTATATCCCCTATACTCCGAATGGGGTGCCTTCTTTGGAGAATGGGGTAAGTGAGATTTATTTGGATCGTGGGGCGAGGTTAGATTATTATATGTTGCCGATAGTGTCTAGTGAGGGGGCGTATAGGTTACATTATACGCAGATTACGCAGGGGGCTAAGTCTATATGTCGTGCTTATACAACGGGATTAGCAGGGGCTTTTACGCGCTATCATCTAGGGGTTGATTTGATGGGTGAGGGTAGTCGTGTGATGGTATATGGTCACTATATTGGGGATGGGGAGCAGCATATGGAACATCATGTGCAGGTGGTGCATGGGGTACCGCATACTACGGGCCATACGCATATCCGTGGGGTACTTGGGGGGCGCAGTGTAGGGGTGTTTAATGGATTGATCACGGTGTTGCCGCAGGCACAGAAAACGGTAGCGAGTCAATATCATCATGGGTGGGGGGCGACACCTAGGACACACTTTTATACGCGGCCACAGCTTTGTATCGAGGCGGACGATGTGGTATGTCAACATGGTGCTACAATCGCACAAATGGAGGAAGAGGTGCTTTTTTACTTAAATACAAGGGGAATTTCTAGCGGAAAGGCCAAGGAGATGTGGGTGAGGGCTTTTTTGGAGATGGTTACGATACATATTCCTTCATCTGAGCTGCGTAGGTATATTGCTGATGCTTTGGAGGCCAAATGTAGGGTATTGTTATAGCTTGGTGGAGAAGTGATGCTGACCACTGCAATGGTGGTGCCCTGATATTCCGCACCAAAAATATGCGTTACAATATAGCCGTTTTTCGTTTTTGCGCCTTAAAAATTTCTCAAAATTTGGGTGTAGCATATGGAATATAGGCAAGAAAGATAATGTGTTTTGTAAGTTTTTCACTAAAGTTCTTTTAGCTTTTCATTCAAATGGTAACCCTGCTCCTCTGTAATGTCTGCTGCCTCATTTGTGCGTGATGCGCTAAGCGTACTCTTTGTGCATACTCGCCTTAAGAGATACTAATATCCTTAAAAACCTCTGAGATACATAGATGTAACCTGTATGGAGCATGTTTTGCAATTCAGCTAGGGTGGAAGCATTTTCTTTGAATATTATACATTTTACCAAATTACTTATAATAATCATGTACAGTTTAAGAGTTCGTAGTAATAAACATAGAGTTGCTAAGCATATTGCAAAAATGACACAAGCACAGCATTTTTCTGGAAAGCCTTCTGCTGAGCCAAAACTGGGAATATGCAGCATACTATAAGAATACATGGGTTTTTCCTCCATAAAGCCAAAGACCTCTATATGCCAGAGAGCATTTATAATCACCTTCATAATAGTTAGACCCCAGCTGATGATAATACCATTATTGTTATTAGCGTGCTTTGACAACATTTGCCTTAGGGTGAAATAGCCAAAAGCTATTAATAAATTTTCTAGTTTCTCTGTATACCTTTTTGCTATAATAATAGCATATAGAAATATAAATAAGAAGTCCCATGTCGATGCTATGGCATACATATCCTCTTTAGTCACGCTACATGACGATGATAATGAGGTCTTTCTATAACCTTTGTGCTCTTGTATATTGAGCAAACTGTGTATCCATAATATTACTGTCATATAGTAGATACAGCCGAAGATTAGTGGTCCTAAAGCATTATTAACTACTGCCTGCTTGTTTTTAAGTGAGAAAAAAATTCGCATGTATGCACACATAAACACACTATGCTCTAGTAAGCCACTTCGGCTTTTGTATCTAGGGAAGTTATGGAGTACAACCTGTATTGTAAAGTAGATTGCGAAAGCTATTATTAGCGTATCTATAATAAGTTTTTTGACTGTAGAGTCTTGGCTCTGCTGCTCATTACGCCAGTCGTATCTATAGCACTCAAACATACAGGTCACTATCATGGTGCACATGACATCGAGATTGGGTTGTAGCCAAAAAGCAGTAAAGTCTTGGGTAATGCGAGCTATTTTTCGCAAAAATAGGGGCATAGCTGCTAAAGTAAGACTAGCCATTGCGAGGGCGTTAAGGAACTTAGGGACGAGATATAAACCAAACACCAACAAGCCTCCACCAGCTATGGCCTGTATCTTTTCGTTATCTCCATTCCATGCATAATAGAAAGCCACTACACCTCCACTGATACTTAAGAGCCCATATGATAAGCGCATCCCCCATTGGGTTATGCTACCTTTATAGGCTGTACAGTACAACCTTATCAATAAACCAACCCCAAGGACACTAGCTCCATATAGGATTTGTGTCCATCGAGTAACTAAAATATCGGGGAAAAATTGATTACAGAGACCAAATGCTACGAACAAAATCATGAGAGAACCTTCTAAGAGCGCTGTAAAACCAAGAGGAAAGCTTGCTGTATAGCCCGCTGTGTCGGAAATTTTTTTGATGTCCAAATGATATAGCGCATACTTAAAGCACTCCCATGCAATCCAAGCCCCAATAATCCTATAAAAAGGGAAATCTAAATAATAAACCATAAACACGCACCCTAACCCTTCCCATAAGTGGCTGGTATGGAAGAGGTACGCTATCATGTCATTTATTTTTTTATTGCTAGAAGAGGGGAGTTGTTGGTACCAATATGCTTGTACATAAAGGAAGCAAGCGGGGATAGCCCATAGCAACTGTGCAGGGATGGTACAGGCTTTAGACAGATGCATTATGTTATGGATGCTAGTGAGCACCAAAATAGAAAATATCCACATGATCTTGCCTTCTGGGTCAAAACGTTTTATCTTACGATTGGATTTGAGGCTTTCTATGCCTACCCTTATTGCTAAGTAATAAACCACACCAATGAGAATGAAACGCATTAGTATGTCTCCTAATAATCGCATCTCAAATGAATAATTATTTTTAAATGAATAATTATTTTCGGTTTTATTCGTGTTAAGAATAGAAAAATAAAAGGCTAAATTTGTTAAAATAATCGTTAAAAAGCTCGTCAAGGCAAATATACCCCCATCTTTTGTCAAACTATAGGAAGGAGGTGTTTTATGTACGAGATACTTTTGATAGAAAAAATAACCAATATAACCCACCATAGCGACCAATACCACCCCAGCTACGATATAGTGTAGGCCACTAAGCGTCAAAGTGAACCTATTCTCGTTATTAGTAACTTGGTGGCGTGCCAGTTGTTTTTTATAATCGCTACTGAGCCACCAAAATACGCCTAGCAAGCTAGCATTACCAATGTTAATGACATTGAGATTAGTAGCACTTAAGCTTGGTAGTTGCATTTGAGTATCAAGGCTAGCGGTGGACTTGCCTTCATCTTCATTTGTTAAAGAAGGGGGGGCAGGATTTGCCGTGTCTTGGTCTTTGTTCTCTCCATTTTTGGGCGAATTGTTATATACCGACACTCCTATTATGATAAGCAATAGCAGCAATACAGTGGTCAACCCTATATAAGCTAGTTTGTTTTTTCTTTTATCCATAGTTTATTTTAGTTGCAACCCTGGGGTACAAGTTACAACCTTTCTTCCATAGATGCAACACTTTTGCTGTTGTACTATCGCCTGTTTTCTTTTTTGTATATTAAAAACTTTTCAAAATTTAGTGCAGCATATGAGTTATAAGTAAGAAAGATAATGTGTTTTGTAAGTTTTTCACTAAAGTTCTTTTAGCTTTTCATTCAAATGGGTAATCCTACTCCTCTATAATCTCTGATGCCTCCTTTGTAAGTGATCCACTAGGGGGGCTATTGTGCATAGTGGTCTTAAGAGATACTAATATGCCATATCCCGCACCAAAAATATGCGTTTATGGCTCAATATAAAGGTTAGGAGGAGTCGCATGATGTTTAAATTGGCCATTTTACAGGGAAATAAGTGTATCAAAGTATAGAGAACGTTTAGGGGAAGTTTCAAAATAGCTTATATGGTGCAGTATAGCTGGTTTCTTCTTTTTAGTTAACTAAAAAATGTTGAAGAATTTGATACCGCATAGGGATTGAATAGTGGTGTAGGGGATTGTTTGGGATGCTAAACAGGGTTCTCCATTAAAAGATTTGCGTATATTTGCGGGTATCAGATGCTGCTAGAGATATGGCAGTACTATAGGTGGTTGCTGGAGGGTGAGGGTGTGCTCTTTTAGCAAGGAAGCCATATTAAAAAATTGTATACTCTTCTTCTATGATGAGAATAGATATTATTACTTGTTTGCCTAGATTGTTGGATAGTCCTTTTTCGCATTCGATTGTCAAAAAAGCACAGGAAAAAAAGTTGGTGGAAATTGTTGTCCATGATTTGTATGCCTATGGCAAGGGGCCACGTAAGCAAGTAGATGACTATCCTTATGGAGGAGGTGCGGGTATGGTGTTGATGATAGGGCCTATTGTGGCTTGTCTAGAGGGCTTACAGGCGGAACGTAAGTATGACGAGATTATTTATTTAGCTCCAGATGGGCCTCTTTTTTCGCAGCAGCGGGCGAATAGCTTAGCGCTAAAGCAAAATATTATATTATTGTGTGGTCATTATAAGGGTATAGATGAGCGGATCAGGACACACTTTATTACTAGTGAGATCAGTATAGGTGACTATGTATTGTCTGGGGGGGAGTTGGCGGCTGCCGTGGTGGTGGATAGTGTGGTGCGTTTGGTGCCAGGGGTGCTGTCAGATTTGACTTCTGCTTTGGAGGATTCGTTTCAAAATAACTTAATAGCACCGCCTGTTTATACGCGTCCAGCGAATTTTAGGGGGTTAGAAGTGCCTGCTGTGTTACGGTCTGGACATGAAGCTAAGATAGTGGCTTTTCGGAAGGAGATAGCCTTGGCACGTACGGCTGCAAGAAGACCTGAACTTTTACCATCTCATGAACAGTACAATACAGGGGACAAAGCTTAATATCGTAGCGCAGCAGGAGAAGTTGGTTCGCACTTTTGCGACTTTGGATGGAGATCGGCAGGAGGTGATTGCTTATATCATTGCGTTGGGGCGGGCGTTACCTGCGTTGCCTGCTAGGGAGAAGGTGCCAGCAAATTTGGTATCTGGCTGTTTGGCGAATGTTTGGCTGGTGGGTAGGTATAAGGCGGGATGTCTTTTTTTACAGGGGGATAGTGATGCTTTGGTTAGTAAAGGATTATTGGCATTGTTATGCGAGGTTTTTTCTGGTCAACCTTTGGATGAGGTGATGAAGGTGCCACTTTTTTTCCCTAAAGAGATTGGGTTAGATCGGCTGATCAGCTTACAGCGGCGGGCAGGCTTTGAGGCGGTGCTAGGTAAAATAAAACTGCTTGCCCAACGGGGCTTGGGCTTGTGTGGTGGTGAAGGTGTCCTTACAAGGGGGGCTAGTGATGGGGGACCATAATGGGTGGATTTCCTAAACGCTGAATATGGTGCCTCTTGTCTTCCTTGTCTCCGTATTTCGCACCAAATTTTTTAGTTAACTAAAAAAATAGGCTATACTACGCTATATAAGCTATTTTGAAATTTTCTCTATACTTTGATGTGCCTACTTCTGTAAAATGGCCAATTTAGACATCATACGACCCATATCCCGCACCAAATTTTTCAAAATTTTTCAATTAACTAAAAGGAAAAAACAGGCTATACTGCACCATATAAGCTATTTTGAAATTTTCTCTACACGTTCTCTATGCTTTGATGCACCTATTTTCCTGTAAAATGGCCAATTTAGACATCATACGACTCGTGCTAACCTCTATATTGAGCCATAAACGCATCTTTTTGGTGCGGAATATGAGCTTGTCTTTCTTGTACAGGGAGATAGCGGCGGCGTTGTCCAGTGTGGTATACAGCGGGGATGAAAGTGGATGGATGCGCAATAGTTTAATCACACATATATTAAGCATTTTTGGGTTATGTAGAGGAGGGTTGTTGGCCAAAAGATAAACGTTGCTGATAAGCTTTCAGTGCTCGCTGGCGTGCCATGGTATAGTCTAGCATAGGCTGAGGATAGGAGGGGCTAGTATATTCGGGCACCCATTTTTTGATGTAAAGATGTTGTGGATCGAAGCGTAGTGTTTGTCTATCTGGACTTAGGATACGGAAATAGGGCACAAAATCACAGCCACAGCCTGCTGTCCATTGCCAGTTGCCATTATTGAGGGCCAATTCGTGGTCAAGTAGTTTCTCGGCAAAATAAGCTTCTCCCCAGCGCCAGTCGATTAGGAGTAACTTGACCAAAAAACTGGCGGTAATCAGACGTGCGCGGTTGTGCATGAAGCCTGTGTGGTTTAATTGTCGCATACCTGCATCTACGATGGGGAAGCCTGTACGCCCTTCACACCAAGCGGCAAACCCTTCTTCATCATGCCGCCAAGGGACATAGGCATAAGATTTTCGAAAAGGGCCTTCCACTACATGGGGAAAGTTGGCCAAGATCATCATAAAAAAATCCCGCCAGATAAGACTTTCAAGCCAAGATTCACTCTCTTCATAGCCGATGCGTACGGCTTCTCGGATGCTTAATGTCCCAAAACGTAGATGTACACCGATATGGGTTGAATGGGGTGTCATGAGATTGTTCCGCTCAAAGAGATGCTGCCGTACTTTCTCACGATCGATGATACAGGGGGGGAATGTTTGTTGTATGGGCTGGAAGCCTATGGCTGCTAAGGGGATCAATGGCGAGGGGGAAGATGTACGTAACAGGTGGGTAAAATACTTTTCTGTAGGGTATGGGGCACTATGGACAGGTCGATAAAGGGTCTTCCACTTACGCATATAGGGGGTGAAGACGGTATAAGGTAGGCCATCGTTTTTGCTGACTTCTCGCTGTTCAAAGATTACGTGGTCTTTATAGGTGTGCAAGGGAACAGCTTTTTCTGCCAGTAAGTTACTTATGGCACCTATTTGGGCAATGGGCTTAGGGTCATAGTCTTTATTGGTATAGATGGCTTTTATTTTATTGGTGGCCAGTAGCTTTCTAAAGATATCCAACACATCTCCATAACAGACTAGCATGGAGCTCCCTAGCTTAGTTAGTTTTTGGTGCAGTTGGCTGATGGCATCATGGACAAAGCTTACACGGGCATCACGTGGATGTGCTAGCTGATCTACCCAGGCTTTGTCAAAAATAAAGAGCGGCAAAACGTCTTTTTCATGCTTTAAAGCTTGATAAAGCCCATGGTTATCTTGCAAGCGCAGGTCTCGCCTAAACCAAAAGAGGGTTACTTTTCCTTGATGGGCTTGTAAGTTTGCTAAACTTGGAATGTGTTTGTTTGTTGCAGTATCCATTTTGTTTAGTTATGATCAAGCAAAGCTAAGTACACAGCTTACTTTTGAATGCTTTACATCTCAAGCCTTAATAGTGATGGCCATAAAAAATACAGGAGCTATAGCAACTATAGCTCCTGTATTTTTTATGATGAATTTTATCTAATAAAGTTTATTACGCGTAGCTTTATTTATTCGCTTTTTTAAGTGTGATAGCTACTTTGTTCTGATCGTTAATTGTCTGATACTCTTTATTCCAGGTTTCTAGTTGTTTTTCTAGTGATTCGTCACTATATTGTGCAACGTCACCTTCTTTAGGTACGTTTTTCAATATGTTACCTATCTTTTCGATTTCCTTTTTAACTGGTTCATAGTTCTGATTATCTTTTTTTATAAGAGCATCAGAACGCCACCAAGAAAGCCACTTAGTATTCTTAACACAATTATTCAACGCTTCTTCTGCCTTTTTTAGCGCCTCCCTTCTCTCTTTATTAATAGCAGCTTTTTTAGCTTTTTCTACTTGCTCTAAAGCTTGCTTAATATTTGTTTGAATTTTCTCATTTTGCTTACCTTGCTGATCTTTATCATCTTTCTTTTTTGGTAATTTAGATATGTTGTTTTCAAAAAATTCTTTGAGGCTACTCTCTAAACCACCTATGTCTCTTCCATCTCGCATTGACTTCAATGATATTTGACATTTATCGATATTCTCAGCTTTTTGTGTATAGTCTTTCTGAATATCTTCAATTTTTCCTTTTAACAAACCTTGCAGCTTTTTCTTATTCTCTTCTGTCTTGCTCTTTTTATATTCTTCTATAGCTTTAGAGCATTCTTCTGATAGAAAATCATACTTTATTAGCTGATCTAATTGTGCTTTTGTTGTTGCCTCTTTTGAATCCCCATTTTTTTTCTTTTCAGCGCCATCAGACATATACCAGAAGTACCCTCCTACGATGATAATAAGTAACACTAAAAGTCCTATGACACCATATAGCATGGTATTGTTACTTCTTTCTTCTGCAGTATTAGCACTATTATTTTTATTATTCATAATTTAAATTTATTTAAAATTTTTTCCAATATTGGTTTTCTTTTCCTACTGCTTACACATAGTTTTTTTGCTGTGTACAATGCGGGAAACTGCTCTTGTATACTTATCTCAAAGCTTACCATCAGTGCCCAAATATAAAGCTTATTTGATTAAGCACCAAAAATATATGGTAATTTTATAGCTAATGCGGTAATCGTCTATGTTTTTGCTTATAATACAAGTAATAAGAACGCAAGAAAAAACTAAGTTGTTCTTGGGGATAGCAAGCCATATCCAGCTATTTGATACCCATACTCCGCACCAAAAATATGCGTTTATGGCTCAATATAAAGGTTAGGAAGAATTGCATGATGTTTAAATTGGCCGTTTCACAGAAAAGTAGACGTATCAAAGTATAGAGGAAATTGAAAAAGAGCTCATATGGTGTAGTATAGCCTGTTTCTTCTTTTTAGTTAATTAAAAATTTTGAAAAATTTGGTGCGGAATATGGGATGATACTCCACTATACTTGGCTTATGTTAGTGGTGGTGCTAGAGCTGTATGTGAACGGCATTTCTTTCCCTTCTATCCCATATTGCGCAATTATTACTGGCTTATCGACTTATGTGGAACAGCCATGAAGATGCTGGGGTAAACAAGCACAAAAAGTCCTCATGGTTGGGGGTAAGGAAGCGAAGTTTTTTATCAAACTTAACCCAAGCCAAAAGTGCCTAAAAAAAATTATTGCCGTAGTTTTTTTTGCTGTTGAAAATAACGGCAGCTAAGCTTCAGCGGGCATTGTGCACATTTTGGCTTACGTGCAGTACAAATATAACGTCCATGCAGCACCAACCAGTGATGTGCATAGTTAAGCTCTTGCTGCGAAAAGTACTGTACCAACACCTTTTCAATCGCAAGTGGTGAGGATAAGCTTTCATCCACGAGTCCTATGCGTTTCGAGACGCGCATCACATGTGTATCTACTGGCATCGCAGGTTGCTGGTAAATGGTGGCCAAGATCACACTAGCACTTTTCCGTCCTACACCTGGGAGCCGTTCTAGGTCTTCCCT
>JBCCVH010000018.1:0-9142 GCA_039195685.1 Bacteroidota bacterium
TACCAAAAAAAACCGCTTAATTAGCGTTAAAAAGGGAAATGAAAAGATGAAAAAAAGCGCTATATTATTTTTTATTATCATTTATGACTAAAATATGTCCAATATGTGGTTAATGTTTGTGCAGTATAATAGCTGAAAGTTATTTTTGTAAAGCATAAAATACAGCTTTTTTGCGCTTATGGCTTTTGAATTCGCCAAGGTTGATAGCCTACTCTCTTTCGTACGTAATAGCCCTCACTATTGTAGGCGCGTTTTTGAGGATGAGCTTGGCAGGCTAGGGAGCAAGCACCTTCATATTGGCATAAGCAAGGTCCACAGATCGGGACATGCACATGGCAAGCAGCATTAGCACAATTCACAATATTACTAGAAGGCATCTTACAATGGTGGCAATGGCTGATGGTGATAGGGTTAACTTTATTCACCTCTACCTTGCGGCGTCGATCAAAGACATAGCATCCATCTCCTACATAGCCTTCTCCATTAGTATGATGGGCATAGTCCAAAACGCCACCTTCTAAAGTAAAAACATAGGGTAAACCGATTCTTTTTTTAAGAAAATCGCGCGCCTTTTCTGATTTGATACCGCGGGTACAATAGACTATATACTTTTTACTTTTATCAAAAGGATAGTCTAGTGCTTTCTTGAAAAAGTATCTAAAAGCGGGAATATCAAAGGTAATGGCATTTTCAAATTTGCCGATCAGGTGTTCATAAGTGGAACGTACATCTAGTATGACTACATCTTCTTGGTTACGCATCTTTTGAAAGGTAGCAGCATCGATATAGTTTCGTTCTGCTCTATGTTGGCTAGGCATAATATCCTTAGGTAGGCCCGAGTTGACGATTTCCTTTTTGAGCAGTACTTGTAGCCGCTCGTGTGGATGTGCATCAGCTTCAGAAATATTAAACTGGATCGCCTCTAGTCCAGGATATTTTCTTAAGGTAGCCATATAGCGTCCGCAGCCAGCTACACTGCCAGATATAGTGCCTGAGATGCCCTCATCAGCTATTTTAATTCTCCCCATCAATTTATTAGCTACGCAGCACGCCTTTTGTGCTTCTTGAAAAGCTTTTGGGTCTTTCACAGGTACGTATTCGTAGTATTTTAGTACAAGATATTTAGCAGTCATGATAATATAGTGTAAACTTAATCAGCGTTAGCGGCCTTTTTTTATTCCTTATAGCGTGTTGGATATGATACTGTGTTTAATAATGCTCCCTGACGGGATAGTGGTATGTGCTTTAATAGTCACGCTAGGAGCGATAATCGAACTTGGCCCAATATACACATTTTCTTGGATAAGTGCGCCAGCCCCTATAATGGCACCTGCTCCTATTTCTACAAAATTGTGCAGAATAGCCCCATTTTCGATCACAGCATTTGCCCCGATATGGCAATGGGAGCTTATAATAGCATCAGGACCTATGCAAACACCGCTAGCGATCAAATTACATTCTCCTAGCTTAGGATGCATCGGCAGACTGGTCTTTGGATGAATAGCACTGATCATTGGAGGTTGGGTATATTGCTTTACAAAAACTTGCCAAAGGCGTTCGTATGCCTGTTTATCTTCTAGGGCGATAAAGCCGTAGCAATTATCTCCTAAAAGGGCTAAAAATGTCGCATCATTAATGCCGCCAAGTACAGGCAAGTCGTAATATTCTTTTTGGGTTACTGGCAGGTTATCCGCTAAAAAACCATATACTACTAGATTATTTTTTTGGAAAATATCTGCTGCTATTTTTCCTTTTGGGGAAATTCCTAAAATAATAATTGACTTTTCTTCCATAAGTTATGTTTGAAGATGATTTGTGCTAGAGGGCAAATATACACAATTAATTAGGAGTTACTAATACACATGAAGGCTTATGTAAGCTTTTGCGTAGCTATAGGCCAGTCTATCATACTCGTTTTTGGGCACATTAACCCTATTGGGGCCACACCTATGCCTATTTTGGCTAGGAAGAAGAAAATTTTTTGTATTATTAGCTCCTATGCACCAAGCGAAGAAAGCGCACAACAGTATTTTTTCAAAAGACGAAATCCCTTAATTGAGCAGGGAAGCATGAATGTGCCTTGGTTGCATCAGATGCAAATGAGAAGGAAAAGTAAGAATATATGCCCCAAAAATCGCTCCAGTGTCACTGCGTGTGTGGGAATTAATGCAGGGTATAATATTGGGAAAACCTATTTTTAATTATTGATGATTCTATATGGATGAAAAAAAGACTTTAAAAGGATGTGAAACGTATGCGAAGTGTCGCGATGGGATATTAGAAGAGCCTCTGAGGCTTCGGGCTGTTTTAGCAGCATTTTTAGACAAGATAAAAAAAGGAGCTGATTTGAATGCATTTGTGCGGGTATATGAAGAAGAGGCACAGACACGTGTAGAGGAGTTGGTCAAAAATGTACAGCAAGGTGATGTAAAGCCACTGACAGGCATGATGGTAGGGATCAAGGACTTATTTTGCTATGAAGACCATCCTGTACAGGCTAGTAGTGCTATTTTAAAAGGCTTTGTTTCGCAAATCAGTGCCACTGTTGTGGAGCGGTTGCAGGCTGCTGGAGCCGTTATCCTAGGGCATCAAAATAGTGATGAGTTTGGTATGGGATCGGCGAATGAAAATAGTGTATATGGTCGTGTCGCTAATCCTATAGATAAGACCCGTACAGCTGGGGGGTCTTCGGGCGGCTCGGCAGCTGCAGTTGCTGCGGGCATGTGCCATACTGCCCTTGGGACAGATACAGGAGGTTCTGTACGGCAGCCAGCAGCCCTTTGTGGTTTGGTGGGACTGAAGCCAACGTATTCGCGTATCCCACGTGATGGAGTGGTGGCCTATAGCTCTTCGTTTGATACAGTGGGCATTCTCTCACATACAGTGGAGGATTGTGCTATTACGTTGCAGGTCTTGGCTGGCGCAGGGGCACGGGATAATACTTCTGCAAAATGTCCTGTGCCTGATTATCGAAAAGCATTACAATGGAAAGGAAAGCAGGTGAAGGTGGCTGTATTAAAGGATACACTTATGCATCCTGCTTTACAGCCAGAAATTAAAACTGCTACAACAGCCTTGCTTGACAAACTAAAGGGGCAAGGGCATGAAGTAGCAGCATTAGACTTTCCTTTGCTGGCCTATGCTTTACCTACCTATTATGTGCTGACTACTGCAGAAGCAAGTGCTAATCTTGCACGCTATGATGGTGTGCGATATGGCCCGCGTGCTAAAAATGTGACTTCTTTTGATGATATGTTGGTGAAAACCCGTACAGCTGGCTTTGGCAAAGAAGTGAAAAGGCGACTATTACTTGGCAGCTTTGTGCTCTGTGCAGACTATTATGACTCTTACTATACTAAGGCACAAAAGGTAAGACGGCTTATCAGAGATGCGATGGTCAAAATATTAGCGCAGTATGATTTTATTATTTGCCCTACCACCCCTACCACCGCTTTCTTGCATGGCAGTACGCATAAAGATCCTATCACGCAATACCTAGCCGACCTGTATACGGTACCTGCTTCTGTGGCAGGCTTGCCAGCCATCTCTATTCCTAACGGAGAAAGTGCTAGTGGATTGCCTATTGGGGTGCAGCTGATAGGGAGGGCTTTTAAAGAGGAAGACCTGTTGGCGTTCGCAGCCTATCTGCTTGGCGAGAGGTGATGGGGTTTAAGGGGTCAGTTAAAGCACCTTTGTAAGAATGCTCTGAACCCTCGATAGCCCCGATGGGCTATCCCATAAGCCCAGTAAGCTTCTAGCATGTGCATCAAGGGATTTTCCATGATGGCTACGCCTAAAGTATAGTAAAAACGGATATTTTCGCTTTCTTCATACTGTTTGCGTATAAAATCATACTTAGTAGTAGGTGCGTTTCGTTGGTATTCATTGATTTCATGTTGCTTGTACCACGCAATAGTGATGGTCACGAAAAGGACACAACACAAAACCAATAGGATAAAGTGCTGGGTGGCTTTTTTTTGTATATGTTTAGTGGATGTTGTCATCGTTTTAGTGTTGCTATACCTCAGGGTTCTTGTTAAGGTCTGAGCGCTATATCATTTTGCTCTTTGGTATTGTTTGTTTTCTTTTTGCTGCTCTTTAACTTCATTGCCTAAAAATGGCTGTTTTTACTTTCTAGGACCTTCTTAATCGCTGTATCGAGTTTTTTGTCCATTTTTCTATTTCTCCTAGCCAGCTTTCTTTTTTCTTTTTCGTTGAATTTTTGATGCTTTTAGGGACAAAGCGAGAGATGAATTGCCCCCCCAATTCAATTAGCAATATGGTAAAAAGGATATTTATGATCGGTTGAAAAGGTGTGAGGTGCTTGGCCACAGGGGCAAAGTATTTCTCGGCTTCTTTTAGGAGATGTAAGAATGGACTGTCTGATATATGATTTTTTTGGATCATGTCTTGTAGTACATGGTGCCTATTCACCACATACCCAATACTTATACAAATAGCAATAATAAGTATGGCCACCACTAAATAAAAGTGGATAGAAGTATGAGATTGTTTGCTTTTGTCCTGCATTGCTTAGTTGTTATTTATCTGATTTGCTCCCGCCACTAAAAAAACAGCAAGCTGTTATAGTAGTTAAACTTCTTGCGACCTAATAGATTTCGTTAGGTACCCATCCTTTCGCTACAACACTTGCGCTGATAGGTTTCATTATAGAGGCACTCTTATACAAACACTCCATCCGAACGCATCAGCTATAGCTTGGTTGTTGATCTCCTTAGCAGCATTGACATCTCTATTATGCTGCAGGAGACAAGCACAATCCCATATTGTTGGCCATATAAGTAAAAGAAATTTGGGGATATGCTGTACTTGTAGGCTTTGCACATTTCGATTTTTTTGTATCTCCAGATAGGGCCAAATATAAAGATAAATAAAAACAATTTGCCCAACATTGAGAAAAAATTTGACAACATCACCGCTCTTTAACTATATGCACATGGTCTACTAAGTGCTAGGCATCTTTTTTCTATGCTTGCCAATTAGGTAAAAACCAAGGCGACTTTGAGCTTATCCATCTCCACTTCAACAATTAAGCATCGATGTTGTTGGCCTATTCCCCCTTTTTTGATGAAGATAGTGCTAAGGCTTTCTCTAGGGTATTTTTTTTCGTGGGGAAGAACGTATATATTTCGAGGCACTTATGCACGCACAATCGAAAGCAAATGCCTACTAAATTCTGTCATCTTCACTGCCATACCAGTTACTCTTTATTAGATGGAGCAGCGAATATCAAAGCCTTATTGCAGCAAAGTAAGATATTGGGGATGCCCCACTTAGCGATTACCGATCATGGCAATATGTTTGGTGTCCCCCAATTTGTGAAGATCGCCAAGCAAGAGGGGGTCAAGCCCATTATTGGATGCGAGACCTATCTCGCAGCAGATATGCACGATCATAAAGACAAGAAACGCTACCATCAGCTACTGCTCGCAAAAAATGAAGAGGGCTATAACAATCTGTTTAAGCTGTGCTCGCTAGGCTATACAGAGGGGTATTACTATAAGCCAAGGATCGATAAAAAAACCATCAAACAATATGCGAAAGGGCTTATTGCGACTACATGTTGCTTAGCTGCAGAAGTGCCGCAGGCTATTTTGCAAAAGAGTGAAGCAGAGGCAGAAGCTATATTTCTCTCTTGGCTGGAAATTTTTGGGAAAGACTATTATATAGAGCTGCAGCGTCACGGGTTGGCCGAGCAGGAGCAATGTAATAAGGTCTTGATGAAGTGGAGCAGAAAGCATGGCGTAAAAATGATTGCCACCAATGATGTGCACTATATTAAGCAAGAGGATAGTACAGCACAAGACATTATGCTTTGCTTGCAGACAGGTAGTCGGTATGATGATCCCAATCGAATGCGCTTTGATAGTGACCAGTTTTACTTAAAGTCCCCAGCAGAGATGCTGAAAACTTTTGCCGATGTGCCAGAGGCCGTACACAATACGATGGAGATCGTGGACAAGGTAACCGAATTTTCACTGGAGCGTCCAATATTGATGCCTGTTTTTGAGGTACCAGAAGGCTTTGCAAGCCAAGAGCGCTATTTAACCCACCTGACTTTTGTAGCAGCAGAAAAGCGATATGGCGCTATCTCCCCACAGCTCAAAGAACGGCTTGACTATGAGTTAGGGATTATTTTGAAAATGGGCTTTGCAGGCTATTTTCTTATCGTACAGGATATGGTCAATAAAGCAAAGGCCTTGGGCGTATGCGTAGGGCCAGGTCGTGGCTCAGGCGTAGGCTCTGTGGTGGCCTACTGTCTAGGGATTACAGATGTGGAGCCGTTGCACTATAAGCTGCTCTTTGAGCGGTTCTTAAACCCTGAGCGTATTTCTATGCCAGATTTTGATATTGATTTTGACGATGAAGGGCGGCAAAAGGTGATAGATTACTTGGTAGAAAAATATGGTCACGATCAAGTATCGCATATTATTACCTTTAATGCGATGGGCGCTAAATCGGCTATCCGCGATGTGGGTAGGGTATTAGGGCTTCCATTGGGCAAAACAGATGCCTTGGCCAAATTAGTCCCAGATAAGCTTGGCACAACGCTGTCCGAAGCATGTGCAGAAGTGCCTGAGCTTAAGCAACATCTAGACAATGCTGATAAGACGTTAGAAGGGAAAGTTTTGGCTACCAGCTTGACGTTAGAAGGATCCCCCCGCCATACAGGTATCCATGCGTCTGCTGTGCTCATCGCCCCTAAAAAGTTGATTGAGCTTATCCCCGTAAAAACAGATAAAAATTCACATTTACTGGTCTCTCAATATGATGGTAATGTAGTGGAAAGTGTGGGGATACTAAAAATGGACCTCTTAGGTTTAAAAACGTTAAGCATTATCCGCGATGCGCTTAGATTAATTGAAGAGGTGCACGAAAAAAAGATCGATATCCACAACTTATCTTTGAATGATGCGCTTACGTTTCGCCTATATCAAGAAGGGAATACAGTGGGTATATTTCAGTTTGAATCAGAAGGGATGCGGGCTTATTTGCAGCAGTTGAAGCCCACAACATTGTCCCATTTGATTACAATGAATGCGCTCTATCGACCTGGCCCCATGCAGAATATCCCTACTTACATTGCGCGTATGCATGGAAAAGCCAAGGTGGATACGATGCACCCAGCGCTACAAGAAGTACTGGGATCGACTTATGGTATCCCCGTATTTCAGGAGCAAATCATGCAAATGGCGCAGGTGATAGCTGGTTATTCTCTTGGACAAGCGGATATCTTGCGCCGTGCGATGGGAAAAAAGAAGCGGGAGGAGATGCAAAAGCAGGAGGCCATCTTTATCGCTGGGGCGAAAAAGCAACATAATATAGCAAACAAAAAAGCGAAAGAGATTTTTGACACGATGAGCCATTTTGCCGAGTATGGGTTTAACCTATCTCATGCAGCAGCCTATACCTTGCTGTCTTATCGTGCAGCCTATTTAAAAGCTCACTTCCCGACTGCTTATATGGCTTCCGTCTTGATCCACAACCAGCGTAATATCGATAAAATATCTTTCTTTATAGAGGAATGTACCCAGATGAGCATTGATGTAAAGGGGCCTGATGTGAACGAGAGCCAGTTGGAGTTTAGCAATGATCGTAACAAGACCATTCGCTTTGGGCTAGCGCCGATCAAAAGCATAGGCAAAAAAGCAGTGGAAACACTTATCGAAGAGCGCAAAAAAAATGGGCCTTTTAAAGACCTTAATGAGCTTGTATATCGTTTGATCACGGCTAATCCTACTGCCCCACCGCGGAAAAAGGTCTTAGAAACCCTTGCTTTGGTAGGAGCTTTCGACAGCTGGGGGACTTATCACCGCAAGCAATACATCCATGCAGAAGAGGGGCAGGATAACTTTATCCAGCAGGTGATTGACTATCAAAAGAGGCGATATGCACAGGAGATGCAAAATAAACAAACTCTTTTTGCCCTTATGCCGCCATTACCGATGAGCCCGCCGCCCACACCGCCTACTTGCCAGCCCTATAGCAATATCGAAAAGCTCAAGATAGAAAAAGAGTTAGTAGGGTTCTATATCTCTGGCCATCCTTTGGCACCATATGCTTTAGAGTTACGACATTTCTGTAATGCCAATACTAGCAATCTTTTGACTTTGAAAAATAAAAAAACACTACAATTGGCGGGAATGATTGTAAAGGTAGCCCATCGGCAAAACAGCAAAGGAAGTTTCTTTGGTATTTTAACGCTGGAAGATCATAAGAGCACTTTTGATTTTATGCTGTTTGGAGAAACTTATAATAAGTATCGTCATATGCTTGTCAAAGACCAGTTTGTCTATATCACAGGCAAGCTACAGCAACGTTATGGAAGAGAAGGCCAATGGGACTTTCGTATTATGTCCATAGAGCCTTTAGCAATGGTGGCAGAGAAATATACCAAAGGGCTACAATTTCACCTTGCGCTCGAAAGCCTTTCCCCAGCATTTGTAGATAAGATTGCCAAACTTTGTACGACATATAAAGGCAAATGTAGCTTGGAAGTTCGCCTGCCCTATCCTGACACACCTGCGCGGCCATTTGTAGTCGCATCGGCCAAAAGCTTTCCGATCACTCCTTCTAAGCAATTTCTCAATACATTGCAAGAGGAAGGTATTGCGTTTTCCTTAAAAACTTAGTTAACGCTGAAGTATTCAACTAAGACACGATTAGAGCCTAGCAATAACGTTTTTAAACATAAAATGGACATTTTTTTGAGCAATAATTGCAAGCTTTTTTACGCTTTTATGCAAAACTTCGCAACTAGCAACTATGCAAAGGCATGCTGCCCCCAATTAGGGAGAGTCAACTTAATTGTGTAAAATTTGGCCATGCCTTAAAGTTATGTACAGGATATTTCTGCCAATTGTTAACTTCAAAAGGGAAAGCATATGTATGCAACGAATTACCTAATCTTTACATGCCTGAGCCAAATCTAAAGGGAGTAGCAGCATCCCCCAATACAGCATATGCTTGTATTATGGAGCGTGTACAGCAGGGTGTCCTTTACTGCATAACTTGCCAGCCCCTCCCTATCCTAAACAAAAATGTATCCTGAGATAACAAAATGTACGACTTAATGTACTTTTTACCCATATTCCGCACCAAATTTTTAGTTAACTAAAAA
>JBCCVH010000019.1:0-8786 GCA_039195685.1 Bacteroidota bacterium
GCAAATTCAACTAACAAAGGCAACTATTGATGGTGACAGATAGGGAAGGTTTTTTGTGGTTTCAGCAGATGCTCTACACTGCTCAGCATTACCGTATAGTTTGTGTTGTTTACGTTTTAGCTATACTTCAGGGTTAACTAAATATGTTGGAGAAAAGATTATAGCATACGATAAATGTAATGAAATGCACTATATTTAATTCAAAAAAGCCTTTTCTGTTATTGTAGGCGGTGTTGATAAGAAAGGCTAAAATAATGTAGTCATAGTGGAAAGTAGGTTTTATAAGTGCAAGGAAGGCGATAAATTAAAAAAAGTATGTAACTTTCGCCAGCGAAGAATATACTATGAAGATTTCATATCAATGGCTAAAGTCCCTTATCGATTTAGATGGGCCTGCCGAACAGATAGCAGATCAACTGACGCAAGTGGGTTTGGAAGTCAGCCACACTACGCTTTTTCGTTTTATCCCGCCTAATTTGGTTTTAGGGAAGATTATCGAGAGCGTTCCACATCCGAATGCAGATAAGTTAAAAAAAGTAAAAGTAGATATAGGACAAGAGCAGTTATTGTCTATTGTGTGTGGGGCCCCCAATGCACTAGCAGGGGCAATGGTGATAGTCGCGCCTGTGGGTAGCGTGCTAACGTTACCGAACAATAGGGTACTTAAGATAAAAAAAACAAAAATAAAGGGCGAAGTGTCAGAAGGGATGCTTTGTGCTGAGGATGAAATAGGCTTAGGTGATCACCATGATAAAATCATTACGCTGCGTACGGATTCGCCTTGTGGCACCTCTTTAGAAGATTTGTGGGGGACACCTCCTGATCATGTTTTTGAGATAGACCTGACACCTAATCGGAATGATGCCACATCGCACTATGGCGTAGCGCGTGACTTGGCAGCACTTTTAGACAAGCCTTTGCGAAAGCCTATTGTACAGCCCCAAATTCCTACGAATAGTGTCCCTATTCACATTGTGGTGAAGGATAAAAAAGCTTGCCCACGCTATACGGGTGTGGTGATCAAAAATATTAAGTTGGGCCCATCTTCTATATGGATGCAAAGTCGTTTAAAATCGATTGGTATTCGCCCATGTAATAATGTAGTAGACATTACCAACTTTTTGATGCATGATGTAGGGCAGCCTTTACATGCTTTTGACTATGATAAGGTTAAGAAAAAGAAAATTGCCATCAAAAAAATGCCACCAGGTACACCTTTTTTGGCCTTGGATGGTGTGGAATACATATTAAACGGAGAAGAGCTCATGGTGTGTGACGCTGAAGGGCCTATTGCGATGGCAGGCATCATAGGGGGGGAGCATACGAAAATCACCGAAGAGACGCAACATATTTTCCTAGAAAGTGCTTATTTTGATCCTACCACCATCACCCGAGCAGCAAAATACCATCATTTACATACAGATGCTTCTTTTCGCTTCGCCAGGGGAACTGATCCGAATGCAACTTACCTGATCTTGCAAAAGGCTACTTATATGATGCAAAAATATGCTGGAGGCGAGATTCAATCTATGCTGGAAGATCACCATTTCATTAAGGATATGCCAATTTCTATTCCGATAACCTATGCCTATATTACCCGAATAGTAGGAGCGGAGATTCCAGTGCCTATGGTACATCAAATTTTAAGCAGAATGGATATCTTAGTGCAAAGCCCAACGTCTGAGGGTTTTGTAGCCGTAGTACCGCCCTATAAGCGGGATGTAGTGCGCCCTATTGATATTGTAGAGGAGATATTGCGTATTTATGGTTACAATAAAATAGAAATCACGCCACAGCCTAAAGTCCAGCTGAACTATACACCACTGTTTAACTATACGCGAGAAGAGCAGCATAACATTAAAAAACTGCTCGCAGCAAAAGGATATCATGAAATAGTCACCAACGCTTTGGTAGAGACCACCGAGGCGGAGAAAGATGCTAAGGCTATATACATTACCAATCCTGTAAACAAAGCGCATGATAGGCTTCGTAATACACTATTAGAATCTGGTTTAGCCACTATTGCCTATAACTTACACCATAAACAGCAGGTGATCAAGCTTTTTGAAGTGGGTAAAAACTACTGGCAAAACGAAGGCAAATTTAAGGAGATAGAAAAGCTAGGTATTTGGCTAGCAGGGCTCAAGCACCTGCCCAACTGGGCCCAAAAAGCAAAAAAAAACAGCTTTTTAGATTTGTACGCTATCGTGCAGCACCTTTTTGTGTATAAACAACTCCCTATGCCTAAGTTGGTGGAAAAAATACATCCTGCGTATACATTTTATGGGGCTTTGGAAGATGAAAAGCAGTGCTATGGCTATTTGGGCGAGGTGTCCACAGCCTATTTAGCGAAGTTTGAGGTGAGCACACCTGTTTTCTTTGCAGAGCTCGACTTACATGCACTACTAGCACGATCAAAAGGAGGGCGCAAAGCTTACCAACCTTTTTCAAAGTTTCCAGATGCGATGCGAGACTTATCTCTTGCCATAGACGAGCAAGTGACTTTTGGGCAGGTGAAAGAAATCATCGAGGAGGTGAAAAAGTCACACAAACAATCAAAGGGCTCAGTGATTACTGGCATTGGTTTGGTGGATTGTTACAAAGGGCCTCCTTTGGCGGCAACAGAAAAGAGCTATACCATTCGTTTGCAATTGCAAAATGATAAGGAAACGCTTAAAGAAAAAGATATCCAAAAAGTGATGCAGCAGGTGGCTACTACACTCACCAATAAACTAAACGCGACCATTCGAGAATGATTTTTGCTGCAGCAGCCTTTGAGCGCTAGTAGCATAGGGATGTATAGACTTATTAACTATTTTACATGGAAAAACCAACAAAAATAACTATATTCTAATATAGCAGATATCAGTCCTAGCTTTTTGATAGGATTAAGAAAATTGATAATAATAATAAAACTATGCACTATCGTGGCAAGTACATTGTGTAGACGATAGCAGTATTTCTATTTATGAAAGATAAAGAAAATAAATTTACGCATAAGATACGGCGAAAAGGACTTTCTAAAACCACTTACAAACTTTTTCCTATATTTGGCAATCATCTTTCTTTTATTGTTCTCGTGATCGTTTTAATGGCGATTGGATTTTTTTTGCAAAACCATTTTTGGTATGCGCGCTGGTATGTTTTTGCCATTACATCTTACGGGCTTATTATCAATGATAGTATTCAAACGTTAGGGGTGTTTATTACAGCTAATGCCTATCGTACGAAATCTGTGGTCATGTGGTGTTTTATAAGTATGATTTTTTTCATTACCATGTGGGCAAGTTGGATGTTATATGATGGGGATATTAGCTATGGAAGGTTACAAAAGAAGGGATTTGATAAGGAAATCACAACGATCAGCTTTTTTCAGATATTAGCACCTATTGCTTTGTTAATCGTGACGCGTATAGGCATCCCTGTATCTACTACTTTTTTCTTGTTAAGCGCTTTTGTAACCAAACCTGAAGTGATTGAGGAAATGGTGAGAAAAAGCTTTTTTAGCTATTTATTGGCCTTTTTCGGCGCTTTAGTGCTTTGGTCGTTGGTACTGCTGTTTACCGATCAAAAAAATAAAAAGCGTCCTCCCCATCCATATTGGTTTGCTCTCCAGTGGCTTAGTACAGGCTTATTATGGAACGCTTGGCTGATGCAAGACGGGTCTAATATGGGGGTATGTTTACCTAGAAGCTTATCGCTACATCAATTTTTGGTACTGGTTAGCTTTGTATTGGTTTTACTTATGGTGCTGTTTACTCCTTTAGGGGGCAATATGAAGCGTATCGTAAATCAAAAAACAGGCATCACAGACATTAGAGCCGCTACAGGAGTGAACAGTTTTTATATGTTGATGCTTTTTGCGTTTACTGCTTGGGAAAAGGACAAGACCCCCATTAGTACCACGTGGATGTTTATTGGTTTGCTAGGAGGTAGAGAGCTTGCATCTGGAATCTTCTTAAAGCATAAAAAAAGAAGTAAAAAACAAAGCATCTTGAAAAGTATTTATTTGATCGTAAGGGATTTAAATTATATATTGGTAGGCCTTGTGGTCTCTATTGGCCTTAGTATAGTGGTTAACCCTGAGATTCGACGAAGTTATCAAAGCTCTTTTTAGCTAAGCAACATAGCGGTATACTATGATCGTGCGTAGTGTATACCTAACGGGATATTAGGGATGTTAGCTAACATTTTAAATGGCCTTTAAAGAAATTTTTGATTCAAAAAAACTAGTAAGGAATTTTTGCCACTACCCCTACACTACGCTCACGCTGCTTGTATCCATAAGCTCTTCCCAATAAATTTATAGCGTCTTTGGCCTTTTTACGCAAGCGGTACGATTGTGCTATAAATTTCCAATTCTGCGAAAAAAAGCTTACTTTTCGGCATCAAAGCGAAAAGGATTTATGTTTCAATTTCTTACAGACAAGATCAATCAGGCGATAAAAAAAATCAGGGGACAAGGTAAAATTACCGCCCAAAATATCAGCAGTACTTTAAAAGAAATCAGACGTGCCTTAGTTGCAGCCGATGTCCATTACAATATTGCGAAAGCCTTTGTCAATAAAGTCAAAGAGAAGGCCCTAGGGAAAGAGATCAAAATAAATGCCTCTCCAGGACAGGTCTTTACAAAAATAGTCTATGAGGAATTGGTAGCCTTGATGGGAGCAGAGAAGGTGGACATAACTACGCAAGGTAATCCCGCTATTATCTTATTGGTAGGCTTGCAAGGTGCTGGTAAAACTACCCTAGCTGCAAAATTAGCTTCCCATTTAAAAGCCCAAAATAAAAGCATCTTACTGACCTCTTGTGACGTTTATCGTCCTGCTGCTATAGAACAGCTGGGTGTGCTTGCCAAGGAAATAGCCGTAGAGACTTACCTAGATAAAGAGACCAAAGACCCTTTATCTATTGCGAAAAAAGCGATCGCCCATGCGAAAACACATCACCAAAAAGTGGTGATTGTAGATACGGCTGGTCGGCAAGTGGTTGACCAAAAAATGATGGATGAAGTGGTGGCCTTAAAAAAGCTACTCAAGCCACAAGAGACGCTGTTTGTCGTAGATGCAATGATTGGGCAAAGCGCAGTGGATACAGCTAAAGCTTTTAACATGCAAGTAGGTTTTGATGGTGTTATTTTAACCAAAATGGATGGAGATACCCGTGGCGGTGCTGCACTCGCCATTTATAAGGCCACGGAAAAGCCTATCAAGCTGCTCAGTACAGGGGAAAAGATGATTGACTTAGATACTTTTCATCCCGACCGGATGGCCAACCGTATCTTAGGGATGGGGGATGTCCTCTCACTTGTAGAGCGTGCAGAGCAGGTGTTAGATGAAAAAGAAGCACGCAAGCTGGAGAAAAAGCTAAGAAAACACCGATTTGACTTTAATGATCTGCTCCTCCAAATGGAGCAAGTAAGCAAAATGGGCTCTTTAAAAAGCTTATTGAGCTCCATTCCAGGGATTGGAGCTTTGATGAAAAAAAAACCGATCGATGAAACCATCTTTAAACAATTTAAAATCATGGTGCAGTCGATGACCCCTAAAGAGCGCCGTGAACCTGATATCCTCAATGAACAAAAGCGCCAGCGAATTGCTTATGGCAGTGGTCTTGGTGAGGCAAAAGTAAGAGATCTTATCAAGCGGTTTGAACAACTGCGGAAAATGGCAAGAAAAGGCATACATAAGCAATACCTTAAACAATTGGCCGCACAGCACAATAGGTAGGTGCCTAAGAATGCATACTAAACTACTTTTAATACTACTATGGAAGAAATTAAAGAAACCAAATCGCAGATTATCCCTGTTTCTCTCGAAGCAGAGATGCTCAAGTCTTATATCAATTACGCCATTTATGTCATCACCCACCGTGCACTTCCGAATGTTTACGATGGACTAAAACCCGTACAACGCAGAATATTGGTTGCTTTTCACCAAATGGGGCTTACGCACAATAAAGCCTATAAAAAAACAGTGACCACTGTGGGGGAAACTATGGGTAAATATCATCCACACGGAGACAACCCTATCTATCAAGCATTAGTACGTTTGGCGCAAAAATGGGTGATGCGCTATCCGCTGGTAGACGGGCAAGGAAACTTTGGCTCGGTAGATGGAGATGAACCTGCTGCTATGCGTTATACAGAAGGAAGGACTAAGCGTATCGCAGAAGATGGGCTCTTGGCTGACTTGAGTAAAGATGTTGTCCCTTTCCAACCTAATTTCGACAGTTCACTTGAAGAACCTTTAGTCTTACCCGCTAGCTTACCAAACCTATTGGTTAATGGTTGCGCTGGTATTGCTGTAGGGATGGCCACTAATATGCCACCTCATAACTTACGAGAAGTAATTGATGGTATCCAAGCCTATATTGACAATAATGAGATCACTATAGAAGAGCTGATGGCCTACATTAAAGCTCCAGACTTCCCTACAGGAGGAATTATCTATGGGCATCAAGGTATCTCCAAAGCTTTTGAAACAGGCAAAGGGCGTATAGTCGTACGCGGAGTAGCTGAGATTGAAACAGCCGCCAATGGTCGTGAAAGCATTGTTGTCACCGAACTTCCCTATATGGTTAACAAAGCCAGTATGATCGAAAAAACGGCTATTTTGGTTGGGAATAAAGTGATAGAAGGTATCTCCGATATACGGGATGAATCAGATAAAAGTGGTATACGGGTTGTCTATGAGATCAAAAGAGATGCTAGGGCAAACGTTGTCCTCAATAACCTATTTAAACACACTGCCCTACAATCCTCCTTTAATGTGAATAATGTAGCGCTAGTCGATGGAGCGCCTAAGCTATTAAACCTCAAAGAGCTGATTAAACATTATGTCACCCACCGACATACTATTGTAACTGCACGCACAGAGGCCGCACATAAAGAAGCACAACAGCAGCTTCATATCTTAGACGGCTACCTAATGGTGATAAAAAAGCTAGATACGATCATTACATTATTGAGAGGCGCTAAAGACCCCAAAGCAGCCCAAGCTGCCTTGATGGAAGAGCATGGATTAAGTGAAGTGCAGGCCAAGAAGATATTAAGCATGCAGCTACAAAGACTCACTGGCTTAGAGAGCGAAAAGACGATCAACCAACATCGTGCAACCAAAGCTTTGATCGAAAAGTTAGCTGGGATTCTTGAAGACCGTACCAAGCGTATGGATATTATCAAAGAAGAGCTGAAAGTGCTGCGTGCCCGTTATGGAGATGATCGACGTACGGCCATTGAACATGACGAAACCGACTTATCCATCGAAGACATGATCCCTAATGAGCGCATGGTGATCACGTTATCTAAACAAGGCTATATTAAATCCTCTCTACTTAGTGCTTATAAGTTACAGCAAAGAGGTGGGGTAGGTGCCAAAGGTGTCTCTATGAAAAAAGAAGATGATGTCAGCCATCTCTTTACTGCTTCAGCACACGATTATTTATTGATCTTTACGGAATATGGGCGTATCTATACCAAAAGAGTATATGAACTCCCTCAAGGCAATAAAGCTACCCAAGGACGTGCCATACAAAATCTACTGCAAATTCAAACAGGTGACAAGGTGCGCAGCATCTTACCGATTTCCAACCTAGATGATCCTGATTATGTACAGAAGCATTATGTAACCATATGTACCACACTTGGTAGGGTCAAAAAAATGAACCTATCCCATTTTGCTAAACTACAGAAAAAAGGGAAGATCGCCATTAAAGTAAATGATAACGACCGACTACTAGACGCTTGCCTCACAGGAGAAGAGGACTATATTATCTTGGCCGCGCGCTCTGGCAAGGTTGTACGCTTCCCCCATACAGAAGTGCGACCTATGGGATGTGGCGCAGCTGGCGTAAGGGGGATCAAGCTAGATTTGAAACCAGAAAGCAATGAAGTTGTCAGCTTACTGAGCGTCCCTGTAGATGAACAGGTGCAAGAAGAGGGGGCATCTACTCTGCAAAAACTGGTACAAAAACCCAAGAAAAACAAAGTGGCTTTGCTTGCCGTCTCTGAGAAAAGTAAAATGAAACGATCTTTTGTAGAGCAGTATTCCATTACACGACGAGGAGCCAAAGGTGTAAAAACTATGAATCTCAATAACAAAACAGGTTTACTTTTCGCTGTAAGAGTGGTCAATGATAAAGATGAGTTGATGATCATCAAAGAATCAGGACGTACTGCACGCATCAAGGTTAAAAACATTCCTGTATCTGGCAGAAGAACCCAGGGTGTGTATGGACTTGACCCTAAGAAATTAGCCACAGACAAAATTGCTTCCTTGGCTGTGATACCACAACTGAATTAAGTTTATCAGTTAGGTTTTTTAAAAACAAAATATATGACCGTAGGGGTAAAAAATTTCCAGTAATTTTGGAAAACTTTATTCATAATCAAATATCTGCACTCCTTATCTTTTTTTGATGATAAGCATGGTTTTGTACACATGTTTTCTCCTAAACTCTAGCTGTTTTTTACACCTAAACATTAATAAATACCCCCTTTTCTCTACACTTGGTGCAACTCCACGCCTCTGACTGTTTCATTGGAATAAATGGGAGCGTCAGATTTACTGTGTAAAATTAGAATATTTATACACTGCAATTAGCTTAAAAAACTAGAAAGCGGCAACCAGAAAAAATGGGATTTTCTGCTATGGACAACTTATTTAGTTAAACCTGAAGTATAGCTAAAACGTAAACAACACAAACTATACGGTAATGCTGAGCAGTGTAGAGTATCTGCTGAAACCACAAAAAACCTTCCCTATCTGTCACAATCAATAGTTGCC
>JBCCVH010000020.1:0-8386 GCA_039195685.1 Bacteroidota bacterium
AAAAAGGTTTTAAAGACGCAATCGTTAAGCTTTTAGCACATGGGATGGATAAAGCTAAAGCTGCGGAGGTGTTAGTGTTAGGGTTAACTTTAAAGAAATTGGAAGCTTTTTTAGATGCCTAAGCAAGTGTACAGAAAGCTTTTAAAAGGGACAGAAGCCTCGCCTTTGACGAAAATCCGATAATACCACCTTTATATGTTAAAAACATCGAGCTGTTAATGGCTCCGATATAGGAAAAGCAAAAAAACGATACAGCTCACTATAGGCTGTCTGTTAAGGGCAGGATGAAAGAGCCCCACCTAGCGGTGGATCAGCTCATGATTATGGCAAAATTCTATAGCCCTTACTTTTAAGATACAAAAAGGGTGTAGCAGTACAAAGGATAGAGCGCCCAAAAAGGATTTATAGCGATGCTAAAAGCCCTTGCAAAAAGTGTGGTGGAGACTTAAAAGCACAGTTTGTGAAGAAGCTTTGGAACAAGTTGCAAAAGAAGTTAACAGGGGGAAAAATATATGCCCCTGCTATAAGAGGAAATAGCGTAATGGTTGAAGTATTACAAGTAGGGCACAATAGAGATATACAATAATTTTAAAAGGTTAAATTAAAGCTACATTACCAACTATTTCTTGTTATCAAGTGATTATCAGTACGCTTATCTTCTTTTTTTGAAGAAGATAAGTGTATTTTTTTGTAAAAAAGGGACAGCGAGCCATGTTGAAAAAAGATTATACTCTATGAATTAAATACTAATTTTGTTTTTTTTAGATAGATACTTATATTTGCCCCATGTCTGAAACAAAGAATTTTATTAAACGTCTCCTATATGACCTTACTATCTTCGGCATGATCCTCTCATTGGTATTGCGGTTTGGCGTAAGTGTGAGCAACGTTTCTTCTGGCTCGATGGAAGGCAGTGTACTAACAGGGGATAAAGTGATACTATTGCCATGGGTTTATGGAGGGAAAACACCTCAGACCCCGCTTGCGATCCCTTTTGTACAGCAACCAACGGTTTTCGGATTTAGCACTTATCTCCCCTGGATACAATTGCCTGTTGCTAGAGCGCCTGGCTTCAAACCTAAAAAAGGAGAGGTAGTGACCTTTTATCCTACCATCAATACAGATGATATCTCTCCACAAGCACAGAAAAAAGACAAGAAACAGCCAATAAGTCGGCATCCTGCAGATACGAAAATACCTTTTTTGAAAAGAATAGTAGCTACAGCAGGGGATAAATTGAACATTAAGGATGGACAGGTCCTCGTCAATGGAGCTATGCAAGATCCGAATGCTAAATATAGGCAATATTGTTATATCGTTAAGTTGAGTGATGCGTTAAATACGCATTGGCTCGAAAAGAACACTAAGGCTTGGAACTCGTCTCTCGCAAGTGAGGGCATGCACCAGTATAACTTGACGATGACTTTGGCACAAAAAGCAAATTTAGAAAAGTACCTTAGCGCAAAAAGTATTAAGCTCCATAGTATAGCACTTAAGCCATCTGAAAGAAAAGCAACAGAAGGAGATGCAGGGCTTAGCAATGAGATGGAGGAAGTGACTGTCCCTTATCACCGCTGGGATGCTAAGAAGAAAAAGTGGAAATCTTTGACTATTTATTTAAATCAAGATACCCCCCCAGTCTATATTGCTACACTAGAAAACACCGACCCAAATTTTCAAAAAGAAGAAAAGGGAGGGGAGACACGGTTTTATCTAAATGGAAAACAAATATACGAATATACATTTAAAGAAAATTTCTTTTTCCCAATAGGAGATAATTTTCACAGTTCTATGGATGGCCGGAGCTTTGGCTTTGTGCCGTACAAACATCTTAATGCGAAAGCATATCGTGTATTATTCAATTATACATCATGGAGTGAAGGTAAAGGGTGGCGATTCTTACACAAAATACCAGCTGGTGCCGACACAAATGAATCTGGCTTGCTTTTGTTTAGTGTCTTTTTGTTGGTGCTATTCGCACTTATTGGAGGTATTTGGTTGATCTCTAGGAAAAAAGAGTAGCCACAATTCCTTTTATAAAAACGCAAGAGAAGTTTTATCTTTTAGTGGGAATTTGATAGTATAGATCGACTAAAGTCGCTACTTTTGACTTATATCGCAAAAGAGTGAAAAATAGGTCGTAAATATGCACCTCCACATAACAATGTAACCTTAACATAAATATAACGTTAACCTAATGAAAGTAAAATCGAATAATCTGAATTTAAGCAAAAAGCAATACCCACCACTCACTGGTCAGGATAAAAAATTGATTATCATTTTCAGTATTATGCTGTTTCTCATTACATTCAACTATGGCATGCTGCGTGTGATGAAAGATGTACAAGTTCTTAAATACGCCAACAGCCATTATACTTCATTTTTAAAGCTTTGGGTGGTATTATTCATGTTTATATTCAAGGCTATTTATGATATACTTGCCAAACGTGTAGGGAAAAATAATATGTTTTACTGGCTTGTAGGTTTGTTTACCTTATTTTTCTTAACGTATAATCTATTTGCAGCATCGTTTATTTCAGAAGTACCTGAAGGCAAGCACTCATATTTTTTTATTTTGAGAAAAATATGGCCTATTGTATGTTTTTATGTGATGGCAGAAACTTGGGGGACTTATATGTTAAGTGTCTCTTTTTGGAGCTTAGCTAATCGTACGATGTCCAACCAACAAGCCAAACGTTTCTATACTACCCTATCCTTAGGAGCTGCTATATCTACAATTTTGGCGGGGCTTATAATGATTTTCGTGTCCGAAAAGGAAAATGTGATTTGGGTGGTAATTGCCTTAAACTTAGTACTCGTAGGTGTATATTACTATTTCATGCGTGATATGAAATTAAATCCAAACTTATACAGCCACGGTATCACGAAGAAAAAGAAGAAAAAGCTAGGTTTTTTTGACTCTATTAAGGCTTTGTTTACATCAGAAGATGCAGGTTACCTTGGTTTGATTTTGCTGTTAGTCATGGGGTATGGTATGGGGATCAATTTTTTTGAAGTGATCTATAAACAGTTTGTCAAAGATACAGGGAGAGCCTTGCATGCTGGCAATACCGATGAAGCAAAACAAGCTGTGACCTTCTATACCCAAAAGATGTTTGCTTACCAGCTTATCGTGGTAGGCGTATTCTCTTTATGCTTAGTTTTCTTAGCTTCACTTGTAAAAAAACGTGGATGGCGCTTTACAGCTTCTGTAGTGCCAGGGGCCTTAGGCATAGGGTGCATTGTCTTTTTCGGGGCTTGCTATTGCAAAGGAGCATCCATGGACGAAGATACTATGAACTATTTAGCAATATTTGGCTTATGTATTGTAGCCATTGTAAAAAGTTCAAAGTATGTATTCTTCGATACCACTAAAGAGCAAACTTATAAAGTTTGCAATGAAGAGACACAGTTGACGGGCAAATCAGCTGTAGATGGTATCGGGTCTAGGCTTAGCAAAGCTACTAGTTCTTTTATTGTTATACAAGTGATCATGCCGCTTACTGGTGCTGACAGCATCCTAGAAAACAAAGGCGTAGTTGGATGCTGCCTCTTTACTGTACTAGCTATTTGGCTATGGGCAGTAGGTGCACTTTCCAAACGGTATGAAAAACGCTTGCAGGCCTATGAAGCAGAAAAGAAACAACTAGCCAAGCAAGCTGAGACAGAAGAGAAGAGCTAAATAGCAAACTTTTATCCATAGTATATCTTATATCTATAAACAGTTTATAATACACTGAAATGTTTATGATATAGCAAGATGTGCTGTTTGTTTGGTAAATCGGCTTATATCTCATAACTTTGTCCACTTGACAGATCAATATCATCATGTTTACAATATCACAACTCGTAAGAAAGCCTCGTAAAAAAGCGGCTAAAAAGACCAAAATAGTAGCGCTAAAGGGGTCTCCACAAAGGAAAGGCATATGTAATAATGTGCGTACAGTTACCCCAAAAAAGCCTAACTCAGCGCTAAGAAAAGTTGCTGATGTAACGCTCACCTCTGGTTACAAGATTAAAGTGTATATTCCAGGAGAAGGGCATAATCTACAAGAACACGCTGTAGTGCTAGTGCGTGGCGGTAACACAAGAGACCTTCCAGGTTGTAACACGCGAGTGGTACGAGGGGCTTATGATGCCAATGGGGTAGAGAAAAGAAGCACCTCACGCTCTAAATATGGTACTAAAAAAAGTAAACAAAGCAACGCATAGATATTCATTATGGCAAGAACATTAACACCTAAAAAAACTTTTCTTCCAGACCCCCGATACAATAGTGAAGAAGTAACCCGCTTGATCAATTATGTGATGCAAGATGGAAAGAAAGAAAAAGCGATGCGTATTGTATATGAAAGTTTTGCCATAATCAAAGAGAAGAGCGGAAAAGAGCCGCTAGAGATATTTGCTAGGGCAAAAGATCATGTAACCCCGCATGTCGAAGTACGCTCTCGCCGTATAGGAGGGGCAAATCTACCTATACCTGTAGAAGTAAGGACGCCACGGAAATTTCAGCTTTTTTTGACTTGGATATTAGAAGCAGCCAAAAAGCGCTCAGAAAGAAAAATGACCGAACGACTTGCCAATGAACTCATCGCTGCTGCCAATCAAGAGGGGCAAGCTTTCAAAAGAAAAGAAAATATGGATAAGTCCGTCCATGCACAGAGAGCTTACGCACATTTGAAATAAACACTACCTAAATTATGCCTAAACTGAACCTTTTACGCAACATTGGGATAATGGCCCATATCGATGCGGGGAAAACAACTACTACAGAACGTATACTCTACTACACTGGTATCAGTCACAAAATAGGGGAAGTGCACGATGGAGCTGCTACGATGGACTGGATGGCGCAAGAGCAGGAACGAGGGATTACCATTACCTCTGCTGCTACCACCACTTTTTGGGAAGCGCCCATAGAAAATAAGAGCGGTACAGCAACGCCTACTTCTTTTCAGATCAACATCATAGATACCCCTGGTCATATCGATTTTACCGTAGAGGTAGAGCGTTCGCTACGCATTTTAGATGGCGCAGTAGGACTTTTTTGTGCAGTGGGTGGCGTGGAGCCACAGTCAGAGACAGTATGGCGCCAAGCGGATAAATATGGTGTCCCTCGGATGTGTTTTGTCAATAAGATGGATCGCATTGGCGCTAATTTCTTTAACGTAGTCGATGACATTAAGGCTAAGCTAGACGCAGATGTATTGCCTTTACAAATCCCTATAGGAGCTGAAGACAATTTTAAGGGCGTAATCGATCTTGTACGCAATAAAGCACTGATGTGGGATGAAGCAGATAAAGGCATGTCTACAAAAGAAATGCCTATCCCTAGTGATTTAGCGGATACTGCTAAAAAATATCGAGACAATATGCTTGAACGGCTTGCGCTAGAAGATGAAAAGCTACTAGAAAAGCTATATGACAATCCTGATACCATCACTATTGCAGAGATAAGAGCAGCGATTCGGAAAGGTACGATTGAGATGTCATTTTTCCCTGTGCTATGTGGGTCTGCTTTTAAAAACAAAGGCGTACAACCTCTATTAGATGCGATCTGCCACTACCTTCCCTCACCATTAGACTTGCCTCCTACAGAAGGGACCGATATTAATACAGGCAAAACAATTGTTCGTGAACATAGCCCTGAGGCACCTTTTTCAGCTTTGTGCTTTAAGATCGCTACTGATCCTTTTGTAGGACGGATCGCCTTTATGCGTGTTTATTCAGGAAGCTTAGAAGCAGGTTCTGCTGTTTTTAATACACGTACCCAAAAGAAAGAGCGTATCGCACGTTTGATGCAAATGCATGCCAATAAACAAAATAAGATTGAACGTATAAGCGCTGGAGATATTTGTGGAGGGGTTGGGTTTAAAAACCTCAAAACAGGCGATACCCTATGCGATGAAAAAAACAAAATTGTACTGGAATCCATGGATTTCCCTGAGCCTGTAGTCAACATTGTAATTGAGCCAAAAAGCAACAAAGACCTCGACAAATTGTCTGCTGCGCTGTCTCGTTTACTCGAAGAAGATCCTACCCTGCGTGTAGAGGTAGATAATGAAACCAACCAAACCATTCTAAAAGGTATGGGGGAACTGCATTTAGATATTATCATAGATCGTATCAAAAGAGAGTTTAACGTAGAAGTGAGCCAAGGTCAGCCACAAGTAGCTTACAGAGAGGCACTTACCACCACCATAACGCATCGCGAGATTCACAAGAAGCAATCTGGAGGACGTGGTCAATTTGCTGATATTCAGTTTAAGATAGGGCCTGTTATCGAGAGGGAAGAAGACAAAAAGGGGCTCTACTTTATCAACGAAATTAAGGGCGGGAATATTCCTAGGGAGTTTATCCCAGCTGTAGAAAAAGGCTTTAAAGAAGCGATGAAAAATGGGCCTCTAGCTGGCTATCCATTAGAAGATATGCAAGTCACCCTATTTGATGGGTCTTTTCATAATGTCGACTCAGATAGCCTATCTTTCGAGCTGGCAAGTAAAACAGCGTTTAGAGTAGCTTCTCCTAAAGCTGGGCCTGTATTAATGGAGCCTATTATGGATGTAGAAGTGAGTACACCTGATGACTATACAGGGCAAGTGACTGGAGATCTCAAAAAACGGCGTGGAGATATCAAAAGCATGGAAACAAAAGGAAATGCAAGCCTTATCAAAGCAGAAGTCCCATTAGCAAGATTGTTTGGTTATGTCAATGATCTGCGTTCGTTGAGTTCTGGGCGTGCTTTAGCTTCACGCACTTTTTCACACTATGCAGCTGTACCGAAAAATATAGCAGATGAAATTATTGATAAAAAACGTTAACATTTAATTCTATTTTATGAAAAAAATTCGTATAAAGCTTACCTCTTTTGATGTCCAACTTTTATCAAAAGCTGCTGAGCGTATTGTAAAAGGCGTTGCACCTACGGGGGCCATCATTAGTGGACCTGTGCCTTTAAAACGGAAAAAGGAAATATTTACTGTATTGCGTTCACCTTTTGTCAATAAAAATTCAAGAGAACAATTTATACAATGTACGCATCGCCGCTTGATCGATATTTACCCACCACTTGTTGCTAGCAAAACAATTGATGTCCTTACGAAACTAGAGCTCCCCAGTGGCGTTGATACGAGCATTAAAGTGTAGGAGATCAACAAACACCCATACGCAAGCTGCTCATAGTATATCCTACGGCTGTGTATACACTAGTGAAATACACCAATCCTATTATATCCCTTCCTTCAAGCCATCGTAGCCCACATCAAAATCTATTTATTATTAGTAGGGGCAAAAAAGATTGCATATATTTGTGGGTGGAAAAGAGAAATACCACCACGAAAATCAAGCTATTTATCCAACATAATAAAGCACTATGGCTAGAATAATGGCACTAGATTATGGGCAAAAGCGCACTGGGATAGCGGTCACAGACCCTATGCAAATGATCGCCTCTCCCTTAACTACGATATCCACTTATCAAGCGATCCCTTTTTTGCAAAAATATACCCAAAAAGAAAGTATATCCCTCTTTGTGATCGGATGGCCACTACAATTAGACGGCCAAGAAGGGCGTACTACACGCTTAGTTGCTAGCTTTATGCGTATGCTAAAAAGATATTTCCCCAAGATACCTATCATCCCCTATGATGAACGTTTTACCTCTCTGCTGGCACAGTATGGCCTTTTGCAACTTGATCTCCCCAAGAAAAAACGGCAAGAAAAAGGCCGTTTAGATAGAATCAGCGCTGCCATTATATTAGACTCTTTTATGGAGAGTAAACACACACTAGCACTTAAAATGTGATCGCAGCTTGCCGAGTAGATATCTTACGGGCTCATCACTTCCCGTTATGCTACTTTAGTCAAATAGAGAGATATTTGGTAGGGCTGGCTAGGTGGCATTATTTATATTCCGCTAGCTTAAGATGATAACTAACTTTTTAAATACCTGCAATGTTTTTCAAATTCCTTTATACCCTATGTACCATAATTGGGGCGAATAGCCACAGGGAAACGCCCATTATGATCAATAACACTATGGGAATTACGACTACAACCAGTAACACTATAGAGATCAGTATAGATGAAGGCGACACGATGAGCCGCGATTTATGTGATGATTTTGCCCCTAATGTTGCCAATACTAACTGCACAGACACATTATTTGAAGCTTCGGAAAAGGTGGATTTTATTACGATCGCTAACCAAACCATGCTACTAAAACCTACAAGAGATGACGCTGCTTGTAATGACCAACAAATTTCCATCTGTTTTTCCAAGACTTATCAACTCACCATAAGTGCATTCAACGCTAATGATCACAGGCTTATTACGGATAAAAGGTTTGCAATCACTGTACAAGGTAACAGTAAAGAAGAAAATACAG
>JBCCVH010000021.1:0-8346 GCA_039195685.1 Bacteroidota bacterium
AAAATGATGTAGGACATGTAGCTGTTGCTATGGAAACAATACCAAGCGCCTGCTATAGCTATCATATAGTACGATTGAGGTTTTTAAAAAAATGGGATGATAGATTTAAGACTTATATTTTCAAAACAAAGTATTTTTTAAAGCAATGCGAAAAAGCATGTCAAGGTAGTGGGACGAGATACGTAATTTCTCTAAAACAATTCAATCGTTTTAAAATACATTATCCTCCCAACCTTTCCGAACAAACCGCCATTGCCCAAGTACTTTCCGATGTCGACACCCTACTACAAACCATCGATAAGCTTATCACCAAAAAGCAGCAGCTAAAAACCGCCACCATGCAGCAACTGCTTACAGGGAAGAGGAGGTTAAAAGGGTTTACAGATGGCTGGGAAGAGAAGCGATTAGGGGATATAGCAGAAATTAAGAAAGGAAACCAGATTACACGAAAAGATACTAAGCATGGTACAATTCCTTTAGTTGCAGGGGGATTAGAGCCTTCTTGCTATATACATAAAAGCAACAGGCCCCCAGAGGTTGTTACTATCAGTGCTTCGGGAGCCAATGCAGGTTATGTAGCCTTCCATCCTTGTGCTATTTTTGCGTCTGATTGTTCAACAATACAAAAAGCAAAGAATTATGTTGTCAGGTTTATCTATTACAGCCTAAAACTAAACCAAAAAAAAATTAAAACTCTACAAACAGGAGGAGCACAACCTCATGTTTACCCATTACAATTAAAAAATATACACGTGTATCTTCCGCGTGATATCGCTGAGCAAACCACCATTGCCCAAGTACTTTCCGATATGGATCGTGAGATAGAAGCCCTCAACAAAAAAAAGACCAAATACCAACAGCTAAAAAAAGCCATGATGCAACAATTATTGACAGGAAAAATACGTTTATTATGAAAAAGAGTACACTTTACAGTGCAGAAAAAGCCATCCAACAAGAGACCACTCAGTTTTTTTGCGAAATGCTAGGGTACCAACAGCTGCTCAGTCCGCCGCTGTTGCTTGAGGGGACCTATATCCGCAAGGACATCCTGACCAGCTTTCTTACTAAACAGCAATACCCTGCTCCGCTTATCCAAGCCGCACTTAAAAAACTGACGCATATGTTCCAGTCCAACAAGCGTCTTTTCCCCTTAAACAAAGCTTTTTACGAACATCTATTCTATGGTGTGAATATCAAAATGGGGCCCCAGACAAAAGCACGCACCCTCCCCTTAGTAGATTGGCAAAACCTTGCAAAAAACCACTTTCATATTGCAGAAGAAGTGAGCTTGCCCAGTAGTCGTATCGATCTTGTACTCTATCTCAATGGCATACCCATAGGAATTATAGAACTTAAACGTCCCGCTATATCGGTCGAAGAAGCCATCGCACAAAACATAAGGAACCAGCAAAAGCTTGAAAATACCCCTTTTTTTGCTACTCTGCAGTTGATCATGGCAGGTAATACCTCTCAAGGGATACGCTACGCTACTACCGAAACTTCTGCTAAATATTATCATAAATGGCATGAAGAGCAAGTCCCCACCCCTAAAAAATTCACCTCTTCACTCCAGCAAGACCTCTACCACCTTTGCCAAAAAGAAAGACTTCTCGACCTGATATACAACTGTGTACTCTTTAGCCCACAGAAAAAGGTCATCGCGCGTCCACATCAATACTTTGCCCTCAAAGCTGCCCAAAAAAGCATCCAACAACAACAAGGCGGGATTGTCTTTCACACTCAAGGTGCTGGGAAAAGCGTTATCATGGTACTGTTGGCCGCATGGCTGCTTCGTAACGATCCTGAGGCACGTGTGCTTCTTATGGTTGACCGAAAAGACTTAGGCGAACAGCTTAAGAGAAATTTCCAAAAGAACGATATCCAAGTTGATTATACTAAAACAGCCAAAAATCTTTTTCAAAAACTAAGCCAATCTACCTCACGTGTTATTGCTACCCTTATACAAAAATTCCGTACACAAAGGGACGAAGAAACATTCTACCATTTTACAAATGCCATTGATAAGCTCAAGTTAACCTCTTTCCAGCCCAAAGGCAAGATTTACATCCTGGTGGACGAATGCCATCGCTCTCATGCAGGGAAGCTACATCAAGCCATGAAAGGGTACCTCCCCGATGCTTTGATCATTGGCTTTACAGGCACCCCACTGCTCAAAAAAGACAAGAAAAATAGTATCAAATGCTTTGGTCCCTACATCCATTCCTATAAATACGATCGAGGTGTGAAAGATGGCGTAATTTTAGACCTCTTGTACGAAGCTAGAAGTATCCCTCAAGAATTGCAGGACAAGGCAGCCGTTGATCGCTTTTTTGAGGAAAAAACACGTCACCTCACGCCAAAATCGAAAGCTGATCTAAAAAAAAGATGGACTACCATACAAAAAATACATAGCGCCCATGCACGTCTTACAAGAATAGCAGAGGATATCATCTTGGATATGGAGACAAGAGTAGATTTGCAAGCAGGTACCGCCAATGCCCTACTCGTAGCCAGTAGCATCTTGGAAGCTTTTCGCTACTATGCAATTTTACAAGCAAGAGGCTTTACTGCATGTGCTGTGATTACTTCTTATACAGACTCGCAACCCAGCGCTACCACTACCTTGACACAAGACGAGAGCGCAGAAAAGAAGCGCATCTATACCCAGATGATCACACACTACCAAAAGCAATATGCTGGGCTAACACCAGATACATTTGAAAGTAAGATTAAAAAAGTTTTTAAGGAGAAACCTGCCGAGATCAAATTGCTTATTGTCGTTGACAAGCTCCTTACTGGGTTTGATTCTCCCCCTACAGCTTATCTGTATATCGACAAAAAAATGCAAGATCATGGACTTTTCCAAGCCGTTTGTCGTGTCAATCGCCTACATACACCCGATAAAAAACATGGCTATATTATTGATTATAAAGACCTTTTTAAAAGCTTAGAAAAAAGTATCAAAAACTATACCGATGAAGCCTTTGGTGATTTTGATGCTGAAGATGTGCAGGACGTATTGCATTATCAGCTTACCGTAGCCAAAGAACATCTCAAAAAAGCCCGAAAAAGTTACCATACACTTTTGAAAAATATTCCCATACCTCATACAGCAAACAACCAGCGCGAATATTTTTGTGGTAAGCGCAACGATAAAAACGCCCTTATCGAAACACAACCTAAGCGGAACGAGCTTTATACAATCACCCGAAAACTCCTGCGCGCCTATGCAAACATCGCCAACCAGCTTACAATAGCAGAATATCCCAAAGCTGAAATAAAAACCATCGTACAAGAGGTGCATCAAGCACAGCAACTCATGCAAACCATCGAAATGATTAGTGGTGATCAACAAGATATTCGCCACTATGACTCTACTATGCGCCATATATTAGATAATTACATTAGTGCCAAGCGTAGTAAGAAAATTACCCCTTTCTCTGATAAACCATTATTAGCACTTATACAAACAGAAGGCCTTACCAATACCATTAACACGCTGGGAATGGACGAACAAAGTGCCACCTCAGCACTCGGCAATAATGCCTTTAGAGCCATAGAAAAGAATAAACCACTTAATCCTGTTTACTACCAAAATTTATCTCTCCGCCTTGAACAGCTCCTACTTGAACAGCAGCTAGGAAAAATAGCATACGAGGTTTACCTCAAACAAATGGAAACATTATTAGAAGACATTGCACGAACAACAGAAAAGGCTACACACTATCCTCGCACCATCAAAACACAAGGCCAACGGACACTGTATGACAATCTGGATCAAGATGAAGCTTTGGCACTCAATATACATCAGCTTATCCTTACCAAGAAAAGAGACCAATGGAAAAAATCTTCTTTAAAGAGTAGAGAGCTTGCGCAAAAACTCGAAAAACGCCTATTAACACTCAAAAAAAATGGAAATTTATCTCCAAGTTTTGACATAAAGAAAAAAATGTCTATCTTTGGTGCCATAAAAGAACTTCCTGAATATGAGTAACCTAAACACCAGTACAACCTTTAAAGTACAAAACTTTAACGTCCATGTGGATAAAAAAAATATCAAAGGCACTTACCTTAATGTTCTCCCTCCCTACGGAAAAGTACGCCTCAGTGCCCCATTACATGCCAATGATGATGAGCTCAAGTATTTTGTCCTAGAAAAGCTAGAATGGATCAATTGGCAACGCAGAAAGTTTGACCAAGTAGAGCGCCAATCGCCACGTGAATATGTCTCTGGAGAAGACCATTATCTTTTTGGGCACCGCTACAGGCTTAGACTTATGGTCTCTACCACACAAACCCCGCGCGTGGTCATCGAAAACAACTCTTTTCTGCAGCTATATGCACGGCCCAATACTTCTATCAAACGCAAAGAAACCATTATGCATAGCTTTTATAGGGCACAACTATATCCTCGTATCACCAAATTGATACAAAAATGGCACCCTATCATCGGCATAGCACCCAATGAAGTTTTGATCAAAAAAATGAAAACAAGATGGGGCGTATGTATGCGCAAGAAAAAAAGAATATGGCTTAATCTCGAACTGGTGAAAGTCCCACCTCATTTAATTGAGTACATTTTCGTGCATGAGATGCTGCATTTCATTGAAAAAAGACATAATGCCCGATTTCATGCACTCCTTACGCAGCATATCCCTCAATGGAAAGCGTATGCGGAGATACTTGATCAGCTGCCCCTCGGCTATTTCAAATGGAAAGATAGCTATTTGAACTTATAAAGCGCATCCCCTCATGCATCGCCTGCTAGCACAGTCACAAAACCCGATCCCATTTATCACCATAAATACAATATTCTGCTCACTCTCTAAAAAAAATTATATATTTCGGCACTGGTTTAAAAAGACTGGGGGAACCCCAAAAGGCAGATCCTAGATTATCGTTTACAAGTTATGCCCAAATTTATTAACTTCACTAAAAGAAAAGAGACACTGCTATCTGAACTCACAGATGCAGCTGCTGCAGGCAATGGCAATCTTGTCCAAACATTGCTAAACACCTATCACTTAAACGTTAACGAAGTAACCCAAGAAGGCTGGAACCCCCTCCTAGTTGCCAGTGCAAGAGGCGATATCTCTTTGGTAGAAACGCTACTGAAGACCTACAACGCAAATCCAAACATCTCCAATAAGCAAGGGAATAACAGCCTGCATATCGCAGCCCTCAATGGGCACACCAATTTGGTACACACACTACTAACCCAGTATGATTTTCCGCCAGAAAAGCAGAATAATGAAGGCTGTACCCTGCTGCATTGTGCCGTCATCAGTGGTAACAAAAACCTTGTAGATAAGCTGATCGTGACTTATGGCCTAAACAAGCATGCCCTCACTTTTCATGGGCATAACGTGCTTTATATTGCCATTCGTCACCAAAAAGAGCAGATGCTCTTTCACCTTATCGACAAGCACAAGCTCAACCCAAAAACCACTAACTATCATGGCTGGGGGCTACTACACTGCGCTGTTTTTGCGGGTTCTTTCTCCATATTAGCCAAACTGATCCACCAGTATAAGCTCAATCCTAATAGCCAAACCCATAACGGTGCCAGCTTACTCTACCTTGCTGCAGAATTAGGTAATATTGCCATGATCAATCAACTGATCACCGAATATAAAGTAGATAAAAACTTGCTCACCAAAGAAGGTCATACAGCACTACATGCTGCTTTGATCCACAATAAGCCAGACGCACTTAAGCTATTAATCGAAGTCCACGATCTCAATCCCACCACAAGAGATCGTAAAGGGCGCACCTTACAGCATTGGGCTGTCAATCAAAGATTACGGCTTATGCTCCATATGCTATTAGACTACTTTAAGTTGGATCAAAACGTAAAAGACTATAGAGGGAGAACATTATTACACGAAGCAGTAGAAGCAGAAGATGAAGCTATTATTGATGATTTGATCGTCCGTTATCAGCTAGACCCTACCATCGCTACCCCAGAAGGATATGGCCCACTTTCCAGTAATATCTTGACGAACAACCAAGCTTTGTTTGACTTGATGGTCACCAAATATCAGCTAGACCCTCAAGTGAAAGATAAAGAGGGTTTTACCCTTTTACACTATGCTGTTATTAGTGGTAGTGCGAAAATGTTAGACCATTTTATCACCAAGTATAACCTAGACCCCAATATACCCAATCACATAGGTTGGACACCGCTCCACATAGCGGTAGATGAAAATCACCCTCATATTGTGAAAGCCTTACTTGAAAAATACCACGTCTCGCCTAATCCAAAGACAGATAAAGGCCACACACCGCTCCACTTAGCTATGAGAAACAGTCACAAAAAACTACTACATAGCCTTATCTCCACCTATGGATTAGACCCACATATCACAGATCAAAAAGGCATTACCCTCTTACACTTAGCTGTGATTAAAAGAGAAAAAGAGATCGTAAACGAACTGATCAATACATATCGCCTAGATAAGAACAGCCAAGATATGAATGGGGTTACGCCTTTACATATTGCCATCATAGAAGGAGACATAGCTATGGCTGATGCCTTACTCACCGAATACCAAGTAGATAAAGACCTCACGACCACCTTAGGTGATAATGCCCTTCATCTTGCGATAGAGCATAGTAATGCTTCTTTAGTGGACCTACTCATCAAAAAACACCACTTTAACCCAATGAAAGTCAACCAGCAAGGATGTACTCCCCTACATCTTGCCGTGGCGCAAGGATCGCCTACAGTAGTCGCGCAACTCATCCAAGCCGCACCTGCTGCATTGCACCTATATAATAAGGACGGGTTTACCCCTTTTCATATTGCGGTACAGCAAGGCGATAGCCAGCTAGTGGAAGCGCTCATCACAAAACATGGTATCGATAGCAATAGCCCAGCCCGACAAGGGTTGACCCCTATTCAAATTGCAATGATCCACAATCAGCTACACTTGATAGACCTACTTGCCGATAAAGACCAGACTGCCATACAGCAACGCACAAGAGAAGGGCATACCTTATTGCACGTAGCCACATATACTAATGCTTTGCCACTCATCGACAAGCTTATTACCCAATACAAGCTGGATGTCAACGAAAGAAACTTCGTAGGGGAAACGCCATTACATTTAGCCGTAAAAAAAGGCTATAAAGAACTCATGAATGCACTTATTTTGACATATAACGCTGATAAGGAGATGCGCACCGCGCAAGGAGACACCCTACTACACCTTGCCGTAACTTCACATAATCCTAGCCTAGTAGTAGATTTGCTCGAAAAGCACCACCTCAACCCAGAAGCATTAGATGCAGGCAACCGCACCATCTTGCACTATGCTGTTAAGTTTGGGCATAAGCAGCTCGTTCATCAGCTTGTTACCCACTATCAGATGGATATCAACGCCCCTACTATACAGGGGGTTACCCCATTACATATTGCCGCTAAAGGGGGAGATATTCCTTTTGTCAATACTTTAATTGAAAAATATAAAGCTAACATCAATAGCAAGACACAATCAGGACGCACGGCACTACACTTTGCCGTCATACACAACCATATCCCTTTGGTGGACCACCTGATCACCCAATACAAGTGCGCTCCCAATATGGTAAACAATGATGGCTGGACACTCATACATTTTGCTGTGCAGCGCCGTTTAAAGAAAATGCTTCACCATCTAGTGGCCAACTATGCCCTCCCTGTAGATACCTACACATATAATAAAGAAACCCCTCTTTTTATTGCAGTAAAGGAAGGGTTTAGCGATATGGTGGATATATTGATTAACACATATGGCGCAGACCCACATCAAGTAGTAGCGCATAACAAAAGTCTACTACATGCAGCGATCGAAAAAGACAGCCTTGATCTCACAACTACCTTAATAACTCGCTATGGCCTATCCCCACATATTACAGATAAAAAGGAAGGGTTTACCTTATTGCATTACACTGCCAAATATGGCGCAGCAAAGATAACCCAGCGCTTGATCGAAATAGATGGTCTTGACCCATGTAAAGCTAGTTTTGAGCATTTAACTCCCTTAGAGGCTGCCATCATGGCCGAGCAAGCAGCACTTATAGACATCTTCATGGCCTACTATCCGAGAGAGGAGTACCAACAAGCGCAAATAGGATTTAACTTGCTTTCCCTAGCTGTACGTACCGATAACCCCGAGATCGTAAAAAAATTGGTACGTGAATATAATATTTCGCCCCTACTATGCAACACATCAGGTGCCACCTTGCTACATTTAGCAGCAGAAGCAGGGCTGGCCAATATGGTCAATGAATTAATCAATGTATATCATTTAGATAAAGATGCACGTGACTACCACGGCTACACACCGCTGCATATCGCTGCTG
>JBCCVH010000022.1:0-8139 GCA_039195685.1 Bacteroidota bacterium
AGTCCAGGAAAAGTTACCCACACTAATGTATTGACAATGATACAAACTAAGCTCTATGACCAAAGTAGTGCTTTTGTTCCAATACTATTAATGTTGATGTTACTAGCAGTAGTAATGTCTACAGCAGATTCTTTGCTCAATGCATTGGTAGTGGTCATAATGCGAGATATTATTCAGCCTTTGCATAAAAAAAAGCAACAGGATGCAGGTCATGTGATGCCTTGGCTTCGTGGTCTGGCTGTGGGGATGGGACTTGTAAGTATTCTTTTGGCGCTGCTATTTTCATCTCAAGATACATCTCCAGTCTCTTTGGTTTTTTTTGCCCAAATGTCTTTAGGCGTTTTTGCTTTTCCGCTGATACTTGGGGCATTAGGGTTTAAAGGGCATACCAAATCATTTTTTTACAGCGTATGCACTTTTGCTTTAGTAAGCATTGTACTACTTTTAATAGTACGTGACCATAATATTTTTGGCATCAGTGAAGAAATGTGGAACGGTCCTAACTTCTATCTGCATCGAAAAGCCTTTTATGTAACACCATGGGCCCTATTGGCTAGCGGGATAGTATTCATAATAACCCACTACATGGTACATGGCAAGTTAGTATGGCAGAAGCTTGGGAAAAAGCAACACGAGGCGCGTCCTTTTCGTACTGAAGAAAAGAGCATATTTACCATCTTCTCTGAGCCCTTTACTTGGGCAAAAGATAAGCTCGTACGCTATGGCGGAGCTCCAGAGTTAGTGGGAATATTCCTTACCCTATGGCATCTGCTGCCTATCGTGACAGGGATTGACCAAATTATGACCTACTACGCTACCCCTTTCTTTATTATGCATGGGCTCTCTCTCTGCTTTTGCTTAGGATTGCTCTTGGAAAAAGTATGGCGCCATCCATGGAAAAAGGGCTTCCCGTTTTTTTATTTTATGGCATTGATGTATTGCTTACCCTTTTATCACTTCTTGCTTTTCCTCTATGAACCAGCGACAGTGAGCACATTCGTACAGCTCTTCTTTGCAGCAATGCTTTTGCATATTTTGGTGGATTGGCGTACATATATCCTTTTGACGATAGGGGGTATGGGATCAGCAATCCTCGTCTACTGGTTTACCCAGGCAGAAGGGAGTGGCGGAATAGATTTTAGCACTGGCTGGGATTTATTTTGGGGTGGTCTCTTTGTTTCACTGTTGGGCTTTTTCTTCCTAAGTCGCCAAGAGCAGGTCTATGAAAACCGTGTCGAGCGTACCAAACTTATTGCAGCAGGATTTGGGCATGATTTGCTTAATCTGCTCAACTATATGAAGTCAGTAGAGGTGTGCCGAGATCCGAAAAACCCTAAAGAGGAAGACTGGAAAACTATAGAAGAATATATTACAGAGGGAGGATGGCTCACACGAGGTTTTAAGTCGATGATCAAATATGATGGCATCCTCGAAAAAGATATTACTTCTTGGAGTGTAGAAGAAATTGTCGAAAGAGCGCATCGTGTGATCGGCCCTCAATATAAAGATCGCGTAAAGATAGTGAAAAGCAAAGACTTTAGGGTACCTGTTTTTGCACCTTTTATGAATAGTATTATTGGTAATTTGGTGAAAAATGCCATAGTGCATGGTTGCGCAGAAGAGGTGACCATTAGCTGGAGTGTAGAGGCCAATGCAATTTATGTATCAGACAATGGCAAAGGTATTCCTGACCATGTAGCGCCTTATGTCTTTGACCTCTACTATAGTACAAGCGACTCTGGGATAGGTCTTTCCTTTATTAAAAGTGCTATGCAAAATATGGGTGGGGATATTACATTTAAGAAGAATGAGAAACATAGTGGGGTTACCTTTATCCTACATTTTGACAAGCTGCCCCCAAAGGCTTCTGCTAAGGCGTACATGTCCAGTGGAAAATAAATAACGAATAGATACACAAAACAATAGTATTGATTTACTGCCGAAATAAATCCCTTATTGCTCACTAAGTCATAAGGGGTTTATTTTTTACCTGCTTTTAATAAACGTATAGCAAAAATAGGCCAGTAGCAAGTGAGGTGCAGTCAGTAGCTCGTACTGGTGTAAATTTAAAAGCACATAAAAATTAGCGGATAAGCTGCCTTGCTCTTTTAAAAAGAAGCGGTTTTAGTTTTTGGCACAATGGCTAAAATTCGATATACTTGGCGTGTGCAGGGGGCTATTATTATAGCTTTTTGTCGGCTTCGTATCTTACACAACAAAGTGATATGGCGGTACGTAACGCTGTTTGTTGCTCACCTGTGCACTTTTAGTGTGTAGGCTATACCTTCCTGCCATCAAACCATAGCAAATAATAATGATTACACCTACTTTGCCTGCGGGCTTTCGAGATATGGATGCAGGTGCTTTTGCATCACGTGCGTATATCATAGACATATTAGAGGGGAAATTTATCCAATATGGATTTCAACCCTTGGCTACTCCTGCAATGGAAAAGCTGACCACTTTGCTGGGGAAATATGGCGAAGAGGGGGATCAGCTTCTTTTTAAAGTGCTCAATAGCGGAGATTATACCGATGAGTTGCAAGCTGCCGATATCACGTTGCCTGCTTCCCAATTTACAGAGAAAATAAGTAAAAAAGGGTTGCGATACGATCTCACGGTCCCTTTGGCGCGCTATGTCGTGCAAAATAAACATAAGCTAGTTTTCCCGTTTAAACGTTATCAAATACAACCCGTATGGCGGGGAGAGCGTCCGCAACAAGGTCGTTATCGAGAGTTTTACCAATGTGATGTTGATATTGTAGGCAGCGCGCATCTTTTTCATGAGGCTTCCCTTTTAGCCATGAGCTATGAGGTTTTGATGGCTTTAGGGATCCCAGATTTTGTGATTTATCTCAATCATCGCCAGCTTTTGTGCGCATTAGCCACGCACTTAGGCTTTGGGCAATCGCAAATGGCGCTTTACCAGACTTTAGATAAAAAGGATAAAATTGGTAAATCAGCAGTAGAAAAGCTGCTTATCAAGCAAGGGCTTGCTAAAGAGGGCGTGACACTGCTAACGAAGCTCTTTTCCCAAACAGCCAACCCTTTTGATGAATGTAAACGACTGGTCGCTCTCTTGGGAAGTGGCGCACTTGCAGCAGGAGCTATCAAGGAATTAACAACGATATTAGACTATATTGGGCATTTTAACCAAGCTATTATCCCTAAGATCGTACTGGACGCGACATTGGCACGTGGGATGGCCTACTACACAGGTGCTATCTTTGAGATAAAAGTGCCTAATAGTGGTGTTGGCAGTATTGTAGGCGGGGGACGCTATGATGATCTTACTGCTATTTTTGGGCTAAAAGAGATGCCAGGGGTAGGCCTTTCTTTCGGCTTGGCACGTATATATGATATCATGAAGGCTAGACAAGCTTTCCCGCCACATCTAGGCCATACTACCCAAATATTGCTGGTCCCGATGGCCCAAGAGATGGAGGCGATTGCCATTAATCACCTCACCACCCTACATAAAGCAGGTATCGCTGCTGAGCTCTATCCTGCTGGACAGCGTATGAAAAAAAGCTTTGCCTATGCCGACAAAAAACATATCCCTTGGGTAGCCATTATTGGAGAAAAGGAGGTAGCCAGTGGGCAGCTAAGCTTAAAAAATATGCAAACAGGTCATCAAGGGCCATGTACATGCGCAACCTTGCTTGCGACACTTCAAGGAGAAAATAAGCCTGCTAAAGCATAATGTCATAGAGAGTATATATATTGGGGGAGCTCAGATAGCAGCAACAGGTTGCAATAATGTGATCAAAAGCTTTTTGGGCTTGTGTTATTAGGTGATATATTATACACATAGCACTTAAATATTCTGAGCTGATAAGTTTTAATTTTTACAACTGATGGGAACAAATTTGAAGGAGCTACTTAGTAAACTTGAGAATGTAGCAGAGATCAAAGGTAAGGTGAATGACAAACTCGCCAAAATGAGCATAGAAGGTGATGCTGGTGGCGGACTGGTACGTGTCATCGTCAATGGGCTAAAAGACATAGATAGTATCACCATTGATGATAGCTTGATGAATATAGAGAGCAAAGATATGTTATGCGATCTTATTATCACAGCTCACCATGTCGCCAATGGTAAAGTAGAAGAAAAGGTAGAAAATATCACCATGGAATCCTCAATGGACTTTTTGCCCGACTTGTTTAAATAGTTAACCCTGAAATATAGCTAAAACGTAAGCAACACAAACTATATGGTGATGCTGAGCAGTGCCAAGCATCTGCTGAAGCCACAAAAAACCTTCCTTATCCGTCACGATCAATAGTCCGCCTTTGTTAGTTGAATGTTGTCTGCCACCTAGAAGTTAGCGTCTTTTGGCAATGATTTTTTACAGCAACTACAAGGTTTTGCAGAAGAGGTGTGTAAAAAACCTTGCAATTCAATGCGCAGCATTGTAATGAACCAAGGTGAAGTGTCTAACTCAAAAAAAGTGCCCATTTTATGTTCAAAAACGTTATTTTTAGGCTCTAATCGTGTCGTAATTTAATACTTCAGGGTTAACTATTTATATATTAAACGCATATTTTTTATAAAAAATATGCGTTTATGATTTACTATCAAAGCTAAGGATAGCCACGTAATTTTAATACACTATGTTTACAGAGACGTAGACCTATGAAACATCCCCTAAGTTTAAGAAACATTTTAAAACAGCTTACAGGGGACAAAAATAGCCTACTTTCTCTTTTTGTGCATTAAAAATTTTTCAATTTTGGGGAAGAATATAGTTGAAACACCCACCAATAAATTAGTGAGGGGGCCCAATCTACTTGTGCCTCTCCATAGCTTCCAAAAGAAGCTAGGCTTTAAACAAGTGTAGGAAACGTAGTACACGACACTCTGGAATAACGTAGCGAGAGAGGGACTTGAACCCTCGGCCTCCGGGTTATGAATCCGACGCTCTTACCAACTGAGCTACCTCGCCGAAGCCTGCAATAATACAATATTTTATTGATGGATAGCATTTTTTTCCTCTTTTCAAGGCCTAGCCCCCGCTGACCAGAATAGCTGCTCCCATCATAGTCATCATCAGCATGCTAAATCATGGTACACCTCCTGCACATCTTCTAGCGCAGCCAAAGCCTCCAGCAACTTTTTTACCCGTGCGGTCTCCTCAGGACCAAGCGATTTCCTGTGATAGGGCACATAAGCCAAATAAGCTTCTTCAGGCAAATTATTTTCGCTTTCCAATGCTTTTTGTAGCCGTGTAAACTCTTTTGCTTCACAAGTGAGGTACATATAATCCCCTTGTTGCTTTATTTCCGAAGCCCCTTCTTCGATCAATTGCAAAGCAAACATATCCTCATCTCGTCCAGCTTCCGCTCGGATCAAAAAAATACCTTCCTGCTTAAAAAGATGTTGTATAGCCCCTTTTTTATCTAAATTACCCCCATACTTATGCAAGCAAGCCCGTACATGCGCCACCGTACGCTTGATGTTATCCGTCATCGCATCCACAAAGATCGCAATCCCATAAGGCCCATACCCCTCATAGCGCTTACGGATATAAGCCGCTTTAGACAATGCCCCACCACCCTTTTTTATCGCCCGCATAATGTTTTCCTTCGGCATACCTGCTGCTTTGGCGTTTTGCATCGCCAATCGCAAACGATAATTTGCCTTTAGGTCGCTGCCCCATTGCTGGGTAACATGCATAATCTCTTTTGTGAATTTAGTAAAGGTAAGTGCCTTTTTGGCATCCTGTATCCCCTTACCCCGTTTGATTTTTGACCACTTACTATGTCCCGCCATAATGGGGCTAAGATACCAACTTTTTGCTTTTATCTAGAATATTCTTTACTTTTCGGCACTATGGAAGCAAAAAAAGAAAAGAATTTTAAAGCATGGGAGCTTGGAATCCCCTTTTTTGTCTCCCTCTTATGCCTCTCTTTTAGCAGTTATTGGTTTGGCAGTAGTGCAGGAGAGGGCCCTTATCAACTTTCTTTATTATTAGGGACACTTGTAGTCATACTTGTAGGTACACGAAAAGGCATACAATGGAATGATGTCAAAATCGCGATAAAAGACAATATCAAACCTATCATCCCTACCTTAATATTCTTAGTATTGATCGGGGCCATTTCCGTTGTATGGCTGATCAGCGGCATTATCCCCTCGGCGATTTATTACGGCCTCTACCTATTAAAGCCAGCCATATTCCTTCCAGCCGTAGCCCTCTTTGCTGGTCTCATGGCCCTAGCCTGTGGCAGCTCATGGCTTACGGTCGGCACGATAGGTGTTGCTTTTCTAGGGATCGGCAATGTGCTTGGCTTTCCCCTTCCCTTAGTCGCTGGGGCCATCATCTCTGGTGCCTACTTTGGTGATAAGCTCACTCCGCTATCAGAGACTACCGTTTTAGCCTCTTCGATGACCAAAACACCATTACTCACCCACGTCCGCTATATGCTATGGACATCTATTCCTGCTTTTTTGATCAGCTTGGCCTTGTTTAGCCTCTTTGGCCTTTGGTATAGCCAAAGCCTTGCCGACAGCACATCTTACATAGATAAGCAAGATGTGATGCAACTCCTAGATAAAAAAATGTTTACCATCAACGCCTTATTCCTACTCATCCCAGTAGGCGTGATTGTAGCCACCATGCTAGGCTATTGTCCCCTGCGTATCCTCTTTGGTGGTATTATTGTAGGCGCGCTGATGGCTTGGTATTTCCAGTTTGAATTTCTCGACAGGCTAGGCTATCTAGACAATAAGGGGCCACGCGATATCTGCCTATCTAACTCACAATACTTACAAGTAATCCTAAAAAAGATATGCATAGGGATGGAGCTCGAAGATGAAGAAAATGAGGTGATCAAGTCCCTATTTAGTAATGGCGGCATTTGGGGAATGTGGCCTACGATTACCATCATCATATTTTCTGTCATCTTTTGTGGAGTCTTAGAAGGCACAGGTCTACTACAAGGTTTGATGGACCGCGTGATGGACACTTCCTCCCGTGGCAAGCTCATGGCGCTTACCATAGGCATCGCGATCTTCTTTAACATTACCGTAGCAGACCAATATTTGGCCATTATCCTCACCTGTAAAATGTTTGACAAACTATTTCAAAAGCAAGGTCTTAGCAGTGAAAACCTCAGCAGGACAGTGGAAGATGCCGCTACCGTCACCTCACCCCTCGTCCCTTGGAACACCTGCGGAGCTGCCCAAGCTCGTGTATTAGGCATCTCTACCCTTGCCTATGCCCCATTTTGCTTTTTTAATATCCTTAGTCCAATTATTAGCATCATTGTGGGTATATGGGGTTTCAAAATTGCCTATACCACCATTGCGAAAGAAGATAGCAAGAAAAAAAAACACACTAAAAAGAAATTTGTGAGAATAAAGTTGCCATAGCTGCATTCACCCCCTCAACTGATCAAGATGCTGCTGCTGGCTACACAACACAGAAGACACTATTTTATAATAGAGGTAAAAGTGCTCCCCATCAGCTTGGCTAGGTGTAAGCTTCTAGAGAAACATAGATTAACCCTTTAATAAGGAATTTTATATGGCAAATAAACTTCATGGTAGCGCAACAACTACCCCTGCAATCAGAAAGATAATCCAGGAAAGTAAGGACACATAGCAGTGCTAGCAGAAAGGTATCACATCAATCCAAAAACTGTCTTAAGTGGAAACATAGTCAGCGTGTGCAAGATAAAAAGTGTGGCCCTCCTTCCGATCAAAAAGCCTTGCTAAGCAACAGTAAGCTGTTGCTGTAGCGTTTAGAAAGCATACCAAGCTATCCATAGAAGATTGCTTTTCAGCACTCAAAAAAATTTTGCCCCACCTTTCTCGATCTTCTTTGTATCGCCCTTATAAAAGACATGGCATCAATAGAATAAGGGGAGTCCAAAAAGGTTAGAAAAAAGAAAAACTTCAAGGTGTATTCTTTTGGATATGTACACATAGATATTACAGAAATGCGTACCGAAGAAGGGAGATTGTACTTAGTCAACCCTGAAGTATAGCTAAAACGTAAACAACACAAACTATACGGTAATGCTGAGCAGTGTAGAGCATCTGCTGAAACCACAAAAAACCTTTCTTATCCGTCACAATCAATAGTTGCCTTTGTTAGTTGAATTTTGACTGCCACCTAGAAGCTAGCGTCTTTG
>JBCCVH010000023.1:0-7906 GCA_039195685.1 Bacteroidota bacterium
AACAATCGCTGTACTGGCTTTTCCTCTAAAAATTCTGAAAACATGTAGAGTCTATTGTCAATAAACCCTAACGCATTGTATATCATCCCCATTATTCGCTCTCCCATCGTCAGTTTTGCACCTTTTTCATGAGAAACAGGGATTAATTTATCAATTCTTTCTTTGAATTTTATTTTTTTAAATATCCCTGCTATAATACCTAAGTGTCCGAGGTTGTGACTACTAAATTTATTTTCCTCCATTTGAAATGGGTTTTATATCCTTATACTGTGCTTAAATGCAAGCCCCCAAAGTTAAATAAAAAATTTTGAAAAATTTGGTGCGGAATATGGGATAAAGGTGTGAAAAAGCTTGCAATTTTTGCTCAAAAAAAGTGTCCATTTTATGTTCAAAAACGTTATTTCTAGGCTCTAATCGTGTCTTAATTGAATACTTCAGGGTTAACCAAGTAGGGATGTTGACTAAGCTGGCTACCATGCGCAACGTTCTGCTGTTGGAGTGATGTTGCGTGGGGTTTTTGAGGGAGGGCTTGCTCGTTTCATCGCCTTCTACACATCATTGGTTACGCTCTTTGGCCGCGAGATTAGCTTTTGCGAGACGCTGCAGGAAGAAAAAATAGTCTAATATCAGCTAAAAGGGGTGCTGAGGTGCCGAGATCGGGGGCAAACTATCGATAAATGCTGCGAGGGAGATATTGCCTTGCTGACCATGTCCTTGCTTTCTGACGGCTACGCTATTGTGTTGAGCTTCTTTTTCTCCGACAAGTAACATATAAGGTATCTTTGCGGTCTCTGCATCTCGAATTTTACGACCTACTTTTTCATCTCGTTCGTCTACTTGTACACGTATACGATGCTTGTCCAACGCTTGGGCTACTTGCTGGGCATAGGCTACATAGTGGGTGCTGATCGGTAAGATCACTACTTGCTCGGGGGAGAGCCAAAGAGGTAATTTGCCAGCGGTATGCTCTAGTAAAATGGCAATAAACCGCTCCAGCGAACCAAAAGGTGCCCGATGGATCATAATAGGGCGGTGTTTTTCATTATCTTGCCCTATATAGGTTAAGTCAAAGCGGATCGGAAGCTGGTAATCGATCTGTACAGTACCCAGTTGCCAAGACCTTTTAAGTGCATCTTGTACCATAAAATCTAGCTTAGGCCCATAAAAAGCGGCCTCTCCTAATACGGTATTGGCTTTTAGTCCGCTTGCAGCCACAGCATCTAGAATGGCTTTTTCCGCTTTGTCCCACAATGCGGGATCACCTATATATTCGTTTGCCTTCTTGGGGTCGCGCAGCGATATTTGCGCTTGAAAATCTGCAAAGCCAAACTGCTGAAAAACATATAAAACCAAATCAATCACCCGCATAAATTCCGTTTTTACCTGATCTGGGCGGCAAAAAATATGGGCATCATCTTGTGTAAATCCACGTACACGGGTAAGGCCGTGCAGCTCACCACTCTGTTCATAGCGGTAGACGGTGCCAAACTCTGCAAAACGTATCGGAAGAGCTTTATAGGAGTGCGGTATGGCGCTGTAGAGGATACAATGGTGGGGGCAATTCATGGGTTTCAGGAGGAAACTTTCTGTAGGGTGAGGCGTTTTGATCTCTTTAAAAGTGCTCTCTTTGTATTTTTCATAGTGGCCTGAGGTAATATAAAGGTTTTTATGTCCGATGTGGGGGGTAAACACAGGCTGATAACCTGCTGCTATTTGGGTTTTTTTAAGAAAATCAATCAATTGGTCCCGTATAAACGCTCCTTTAGGCAACCAAAGCGGCAACCCGCTTCCCACTTGCTCAGAAAAGGTATAGAGCCCCAGCGCTTTGCCTATCTTCCTATGGTCACGCTTTTGCGCTTCCGCTAGAAAGTGCAAATAGGCTTCTAGCTGTCTTTGCTTAGGAAAACTAATCCCATATATGCGTGTCAGCTGCTTTCTATTGCTATCCCCCCGCCAGTAAGCCCCAGCGATATGCAATAGCTTAAAGGCTTTGATATAGCTGGTATTGGGCAGGTGCCCGCCTTTACAAAGGTCGACAAAATTACCCTGACGGTAAAAGGTGATCTCTCCATCTGCCAGCCCTTCTAGTAGTTCAAGCTTATAAGGATTGTGGTGATGGATAAAATGGGCCATCGCTTCTGCCTTAGATAGAACGATACGTTCGAGTGGCCTTTTTCGCTTTAGCAGCTGCTTTACTTTGGCTTCTATTTTCGGAAGTTCCTCACTGCGTAGGGGATGCGTACCAAAGTCAACATCATAGTAAAAGCCATTAGCTATCGGAGGGCCGATCCCGAGCTGAATATGAGGATAGAGGATCTCTAGCGCTTCGGCCAATAGGTGGGCACTCGTATGCCAAAAAGCTGCTTTTCCTGCATCATCTTCCCATGTGAGGAAATTCACTTGTGCATCTTGGGTAAAAGTACGACTGAGCTCCCAAGTAGCGCCGTTGACTTCCATGGCCAGCGCTTTTTTGGCTAAACTTGCTGGTAGTCGCTTTAGGAGTGTATTTCCTGTACTGCCTGGGGGTAGTTGATGTATGGTCCCATCGGGTAAAGTGATGTGCAGTTGTGCTAATGATGCCATAGTGTGCAAAAGTGGATAAAAATTTTCCTGCCAAAAGCGAGTGGGTAAATATACATTTTTATTTGCTTTGTATGTGTTCCTAGCTTTGATATAGCATGGCCAATTGATCAATACTGGATCACAAACGCGCCTGCTTTAGCATAGGGTAGTACACGGCTTTTTTGCTCATTTTATCCCATTTATTTCATTATATAGGCTAAAGTTACTATATTTGCCTGCTGTAAACAGGTCGAAAAAAGAATACACACCAAGCCAAAAAATTGTTTTTATTATTAGTCATATGCGGGATTTTATTAAAGAAAAAAAAGGAACAATAGGTCTTATTTTAGTAGTATTATCGTTCTTTTTTATTGCTATATCTTTGTTCACCAAAGCAGGCCGTACGCCCGATCGTATTATTAACGTATTGGAAACAGATGAAGCTGAGCTTGTATCACGCGACACCTATCACGCATTTAAAGATGCGGCAGATGCGTATAAGCTGAATAAAGAGGAAGATACAGCTACACGTAATATGCGTACATTTATCGAAGAGGAAAAAAAAACGCAAAAAGATGAGGACGAAGACAAAGATAAAAAGGATGTGGAAGATCATGGACGTAATATAGCCGACATACTTCCATTCGATGCAAAAACACTAGCGCAGATCAATTTGGAAAACGTCTATACTAGTGCAGAAGATGGGCCTGAACGGGCAGCTTTGATGCGTATCATACAAGATGTAGCGCATCCGCTGACACAGCAACAACTGGAAGGCCTAGCCCTATTCTTTGCGCGACATAAAAAAAATATCTCTAAAGTTGAAAAAGATGATATTCGTAAAGTCATTCAGTATATCACCGCTAATGGAGGCATCAGAGAAACTCAAAAGATGCTTAAACAGCAAGCCACTAGCTGGGGTGATTTATTACAACAGAATTTGTTAGCAGGTATGGGAGAATTAGGTACGTTTTTTAAAAACAAAATGCCTGCTCCATTGAATGAACTATTTGAGAGCTTTGGGGATTGGTGGCGTACTACCCATCTTATGAGGGGGATGGATAAAATGGTGGGACTGATCGTGTTTGTGCTCAGAAAGGGGTTATTTTTTGCTAGAAATTTGGCCTTTTTAATGCACGGGCTATCCGAAATATATAAAAATGGTTTTGACAAAAAATACTTATGCATTGATTATGAAACATTTGCAGAAAACCTAAAAAAAGAACCTATAAGCAATTCGCTATTTTTCTCTACATTGTATATAAGTATGCGTTTTATTGACAAAATAGTCAATAATATGCGAACTACCTTATTGATAAGTACTATTGCGATAATAGTGATCGCCTGCTGTCTATACATGCAAACAGGGTATACAGGCGGTGTACTTACTATGCTCTTCTCCTTGCCGTTGACATTGAGTATGGTGTGGTATGTGATCATTCTAAAGATTAATCCGAATGCTGAAGTCGGACATATTTTCTCTCCTGATGATATGGATGAGTCAGAATCAATATGGAAAAAGGGCGCAGACATGGCTTTGGCTAAACTATACTATTATTTAGTACACAAAGGGGGGCTGTTAACAGTGGGTATTATCAGTAATGCTTTCAATATATTTAAACTTTTTCTTCAGCTATACCAAGATTATTTTGCTGCCCTTGAAGGTTTGCTATTTCTGAATCGTCTCAAGCGTATTACTAGAGAAATGTCAGTGCTACACAAAGCATATTTAGAAAACGAACAGAAGACTTTATTACCTTATTTCAAAGATATAGCCGCATTTATGGATGATAAAACAACTCCAGCTTATGAGCTGGTGACCCAAGCCCCTGCGGAATACATTATTAGGGAAAGAGTGTTAGCGTTATCCTATTCGATCTTCGGGGATTTGCACTATGATATGGATAAAGTGCTCAGAGATCAAAAATACAAAAAAGCCTTAGCAAGTTTCTTGGTCTTGCATAAAATGACGAACCAACTTGACTCCGAAAAAGCCTACACCTTACTGGAAAAAACTACTAGAGATGAAACGCAAATAACCCATCCACGTATACATATTGAACATTTACGCCCCTTTATAGCCAAGAAAAAAGCAGATAAACAAGCCAGCGAAAATGAGGAAAAGGATAATAAGCCATCACTGGCGTATGACGTTAATATAGGCCATAAAAGCAGGGCATATTTATTGGTAGGCGATGATGAAAGCGTGATGAAAAACTATCTTGCCTGTCTCGGACAAAATGTGCTCTATACCCAAAATATGGGGATAATAAGAGGAGCAAGCCAGCATTATACTGCATGTGACAAGATTTTCTATGCAGATGGCTACCAAGATACACGGGAAGTACATGCCACACGATTGGCTGATGTGCTGGCATATGCCAAGCAACATACAGATGAAAAAATATTAGTATTGGTCAGCAATATTGCAGGCAAAATGAGTGGAGCGGAGCATGCTGCCTTTGTCTACAGCTATGCAGCTGAGTTGAAAAAGCTATCTAATGTAACCTTTGTCTTTTCTACCAACAATGTGCAGCATATATATCAAGTAATCGATATGCAAAAGACGCACTTTACCTTGCTCACACCTCTTCTCAAAGACCAAAAGCCGACTGGTGGCATCACCATTGGACGATCACAAGGCCATATGCAAGGGATTAAAATGTCGCCAACAGTAGCTAGAAACTTCCGCGAAGTGCTTAAACGCAACCCTAATTATCAAGGGCATCTCCAAGATCATGTCTCAAAAAGCTATGGTAACTCAATACTATTTCTGATCATTATGATCTTTATGATACTGGGGTTGATGCTTTTTCGCAAGCGGAAAAAGTAACTTACAGGTGTAATACATCTTCATAAACTTATGACCCAAGTTTAGCACACCAATACACATCACAGCAGCAAACAATACTTCTGAGCTTTTTTCAGCATTCAGAAGACATTTTTTAGACATTTTTAGTACATTATAGTAATGCATACTGCCATTATAGACAACATTAACCATACCTTGATCATCGGCGCACTGCTGCTGTTGGTGAGTATCTTTGGTAGCAAAGTGTCTGTACGTGTAGGATTTCCTACATTAATTATCTTTATTGGCATTGGTATTATCACAAGAAAAATCGTTGATACCTCTACAGGGGAAGCTATGAATGTGAATGAGTTGAAGCCCATTGCCAAGTTGCTGGGGGTGATCACCTTGACCTTTATCCTCTTTTCTGGTGGCCTAGAGACCGATAAAAACCATGTCTATCCGATTAAAAATAGTGGTTTACTCCTCTCTACCTTGGGGGTACTATGTACGGCTGTGGTTGTAGGTCTCTTTCTTTATTTCGGGCATTATGGGGATGAAAAATGGTGTTTTTCGGTCGGGTTACTAGTAGGTGCTATTGTCTCCTCTACTGATGCAGCCGCTGTTTTTTCTATCTTGCGTTCCCGCAAGATCAACTTAAAGGCCCATATAGGCCCTTTGCTAGAGCTAGAGTCTGGCAGTAATGATGTGATGGTCTATTTTTTAATGACCTTTCTTCTCAGCAGTCTACAAGTGGATTCCAATACGAGCCTCTGGTCAGCTCTTCCACGATTTTTGATCGAAATGGGCATAGGTGCTGTGGGCGGCCTTGTCATGGGCTTAACGATGTTTTTTGTCTTAAACAGGATCAATCTCCCACATAAAAGTCTCTACCCTATATTAACACTTGGGATGATCTTTTTGCCTTATGGACTTGTCAACCTGCTACATGGCAGCGGTTATCTTGCGGTGTATATTGCAGGGATCACCTTAGGTACACGGGATTTTATCTGTAGGCGCAGTATTCTTAAGTTTTATGAAGGCTTTGGCTGGCTACTACAGATCGGGATGTTCATCACCTTAGGCTTACTTGTAGATTTGACTACCCTAGCTAAAGTGATACCATTAGGGCTTGCGCTCTCTGTAGTCTTGATGCTGGTGGCACGACCATTGAGTGTATTTTTGTCCCTATTGCGCTCTTCTTTTACGAAAAAGCAAAAGCTATTTATTTCTTGGGTAGGCCTTCGCGGGGCTGTACCGATTGTCTTTGCGACTTATTTATATGGAGAGAAGGGGCTTCCTGATACCAACTTGGCCAATGAGCTCTTCCATTTGATTTTCTTTATCGTATTGATCTCTGTACTGGTACAGGGCTCTACCCTATACCCACTGGCTAAAAAGCTAGATTTAGAAGATAAAACTATAAAAAAGAAGCACAAAAAACATATCTTAGAAATTAATGACCAAGTGAAAAAGATGTTGATATCGCTTGAAATTCCTGCAGGGTCTCCCGCGGATAATAAGCTATTGGTCGACTTGGGCTTGCCTAAGGAAAGCCTGATTGTGCTGGTCTGTCGTGATAATAGCTATTTCCCTGCACGGGGTAATACACTGCTTAAAGCCTATGACAAGCTGTTCGTGGTCGTAGATACCAAAAAAGAGAAAAAGGCTATAGAAGCTTGCTTGGGTATTGTATCATGAGCCGATTACTATTGCCACTGCTCCCCTATGCCTTTCCAGCACCTTATGCAGGTTGTGATGAAGCAGGGAGAGGATGTCTTGCTGGCCCTGTAGTTGCTGGGGCAGTGGTATTGCCAACTGTATATGAGCTGCCTTACCTAAAAGATTCTAAAAAGCTCAGTGCCCAGCAGCGCAACAGACTCGCCATCGCTATTAAAGCCCAAGCTGTAGCGTGGGGTGTAGGAGAGGCTAATGTGGCAGAGATTACCCGTTATAATATCTTACAAGCTACTTTTCTAGCGATGCACCGTGCCATAGACCAAGTGATGACACAATGCTCTATCCGCTATTTAATGATAGATGGCAATCAATTTCAACCTTACAGAGGGCTACCCTACCAATGTGTGGTACGCGGGGATGACCGCATCCCCGCAATTGCCGCTGCTGCTATTCTAGCCAAAACTACCCGAGATAAGATCATGGAAACATTAGCTGGACAATATCCAGACTATGGCTGGGAAAGCAACAAAGGCTATGGTACGCCCATGCATAAGGCTGCTATTCAACAAAAAGGGTGCACCATACATCATCGTATATCCTTTGCCCCTTGTAAAAATATACATCAACGCTATCTCTTTTCTTGAGCTTATACAAAAGCCTGCAAGATAAAAAAGTTGTCCCGTCCCAAATCAAAAAAGCCGTACAAAAGCGCGAGAAGCTATTGCTGTAGGCTTTGGCCAGTAGTACACCAAATCCCCCATAACAAATTGCTTTTATGGGTGCAAGCGTATACCCCACCTTGCGTTGTCTTGGGAAAATTCAATATATGCAAATATTGATCAAATAAACGATTAGATGGATTTTCCCCCAAAA
>JBCCVH010000024.1:0-7805 GCA_039195685.1 Bacteroidota bacterium
AAAAAAGTATACTTTTTTGTAAAGCAATACGTTTTAATTTTTTATTTAATTTTTTTTAATTATTTTTGGGATCAGATTCGTTGAAAACTGCATAACCATATTTTGATCTTAGATAAAACAAATGAATAAATCAAATCTCACTAAAGTTGGCACCTTTTTTTCTCTACTATTGATTGTAAGTGTAGTAGGCTACAATTGGTATCACCATCGAAGAGCAGAGCAAGCTAAAAAAGATTGGCACTATCTAGAAAATAGCCTAGATCACAACGCTGATATCCACACAAAGCTTAAGCATTATAAAGACTTTATCAAAGTATGGGCGGGGACCCCTTCCTCCTCTACCGCTTGCTATCTAGTCGGCCAGCTATACATGCAAACAGCGGATAAAGACTATGATAATGCCATCAAATACCTTACAATGGCCAAGTTCACTAAAGGCAGCATACTAGACGCAGAACGTCACACACGCCTTGCAACATGCTATCAGCATACTGATAAGCTCGAAAAAGCACTCACAGCGTACGAGCATGTCATCGCACATGCGCCTGCCTATGGATGCAAAATCGAAGCCCTTTGGGCAAAAGCAAACATATATGCAACTGGCCGATTACAAAATCAAGCAAAGCGATGTAAAACCTTGCAGCAAATCACCGAAATACCCCTCGATGGCATTAATGAAGATGAGAGCTCCCTGAAAATCATCTATACGGCGGAGAGCATACTGGAATCGATAAGCCCAACAGCATAGACAATTGTGCCGTAAAAATAGCAGGATATACCCCATTTTTTCCTTTTTACAAAGCATGGCTAGGTAACGGTACGCACAGCAAGGTTTGCCCAAAGGAAAGCAACTATAAAAATAAATAAAGCAAAAAGAAAACTGACGAGAAGCACAATTTTGGCGATAATGTTACTAGAAAAAGCATACAAACGCACCATCAAAGAACAAATGAAGGTATTTGTCCCTATCTTTGTCAGTTTACTAGGCTTTTCCTTGATAGCGCTAGGCGATAATACCATGGTCAGCTGGCTTGAGGAAGAAGATGCCTATAAGCACGCCTTGAGTGCTACCGTCTTGGTCAACCGTACCTGTAGCATCCCCCTATTTTTTTGTATTGGCTTTTCTCATATTGTGACCATCTTCACCATCTCTGCTAAAGTAAAGCAAAACTACTATAAAGCTACAGAAGGGTTAAAATCAGCCCTCCTCCTATGCGGCGGTCTAGGCATCATCATAGGATTAAGCTTTGCATACTGTCCCTCTTTATTGATCTACTGTAAGATCACCCAAGATGCCGAATTATTTGCCCTTTGTAAGCAATACACCCCCTTTTTAGCACTTTCTATTATACCAGCTATATTTTCTGAATGCATTAGAAAATACCTGCAAGGGCTAGGCTGGCTCAAGACCAACATGGTGTTAATCATTGTAGGAGGACTGCTCAACCTATGCTTAAACTATATTTTTATGTATGGAAAGTTTGGCCTACCTGCAATGAAAATAAGAGGGCTAGCTTTAGCCACGTTGATTAGCCGTCTTATCGTGTTCCTAGTCTATCTATATTTGATTCACTTGGCTAAAAAGCAAGGCCATTGCACCCTGTCAGCTTCCTCCCTACTCCAGCTCGATCATAAAATACTCAAGCGCGTACTTATCCTTGGCCTTCCCATAGGGCTAGGCCTTATGCTACGGCAAGCCTATTTGCGGTTAGCCTTGATGGTACTCATCGGGCGTATCGATAAAACAGCACTCGAGGCCATCACCCGCATGATCGTAGTTTTGGCCCCCTTGCGTATGCTCCCCATCGCCAATGGCATCGCAAGCTCTATGCTCATCAGTAAAGCTTGGAAAAAGCGTGACAAAAGACAACAACATATCATCGGCGTGGTAGGCTACACCAGCATCTTTATCATCGCCAGCACATTATGCGTAGTGTTTTACTTTTGTCTACCCTATTTGGACACAGTACTCCCCGATCCCCAAGGTGCCGCCCACTTGTCCATCGCTACAAAATTTATCGGCATCCTCAGCCTTACCTTCCTGCTGGAAAGCCTCTCTTTTCAAGGCGAAAACCTACTAAATGGGATTAAAGACAGCTTCTTTCCCTTTATAATGGGCATTATTTACTATTGGGGTGTAGGGTTTTTCCTTAGCTATTTGTTAAGTCATTATTGGCAATATGGTACCTACGGTGTCTTTACTGGATTTATTGTTTCACTTATTGCCATTAATATTACCTTTCTAAAGCGCTTTTTTCAGCAAATCAAAACACCCAGCCAACCTGCGCGTTTGCGTACCACCATCAATGCCGCAGTAAATACGAAAGTAGCATAAGCTGTACTGCCCTTTTCACTTGACCCATCAAAAATTGTGCACCATCCCTCCCCGCTCTTCGCACACGCATCTAACGCTTACGCAGTAGCCCCCATTACGAGCCCCCCAGCCCTAAGCCAAAGCGTATAAGCCCCCGCACAAAGCACCACTGGTGCGCCTCCCCCCATCAAGCAATAGGCATATTTCGTTTGTTTTTTTCAGGCTATTTGCCTATCTTTAAAAGTAACCCCTGCGAATAACAGCCAAATGATTGCCAAAACATACAGCAGCACTGTCTATGGTGTAGAAGCCCAGATCATTTCCATAGAAGTCAATATCGTCAATGGAACCAAGTTTTTCATTGTAGGCCTCCCAGACAATGCGATCAAAGAGAGTGCCTATCGTATTGAATCAGTATTAAAACAAATCAACAAAAGGATGCCACGCAGACGGCTCATCGTCAACCTCGCCCCTGCCAGCCTACGCAAAGAAGGCGCAGCCTATGACCTTCCCATAGCCCTCTCCATTCTCCAAACTTCCAACCAAGTTGCCCTTAAAAACCTAGATCAATACCTTATTATGGGTGAATTAGCCTTAGATGGTCATTTAAGGCCCGTCTGTGGGGTGTTGCCCATTGCCATAGAAGCCCGCAAAAGAAATTTTAAAGGCTTTATCCTCCCCAAAGCCAATGCCAATGAAGCCGCTATCGTAGAAGGCATCCCCATTATCCCTATAAGTCACATCACCCAAGCCATTGCCTTCCTTAGTGGGCAAAAAGACATTCCCCCCGTCACCGTAGATGCCCGAGCTATTTTCCAGCACAGCGCCAATGTATATGACCTAGACTTTGCCGATGTGCGCGGCCAGCTTATGCCCAAAAGAAGTGTAGAGATCGCCGCCGCTGGAGGACACAATCTCCTCATGATAGGCCCCCCAGGTGCGGGGAAAACCATGCTTGCTAAGCGTATACCCTCTATTTTACCACCACTTACCCTAGAAGAAGCCCTAGAAACCAGCAAAGTCTATTCTGTGCTCGGCCAGCTTGTAGGACAAGAAGCCATTATTACCAAAAGACCCTTCAGAGCCCCACATCATACCATTAGTGATGTGGCATTGGTCGGTGGGGGCTCTATCCCACAACCAGGCCAAATATCGCTCGCCCATAATGGTGTCCTCTATTTAGACGAGTTAGCAGAATTTAAGCGCAGCACCATAGAAGTTTTACGCCAGCCATTAGAAGACAAAACCATTCAAATCACCCGTGCCAAAATAAGCTTAGGGTTTCCCGCCAATTTTATGCTAGTCTCCAGCATGAACCCCTGCCCTTGCGGCTATTACACCCATCCCAAAAAAGCCTGTAGTTGCAACTCCTTTATGCGAAAAAAATACATTAGCAAAATTAGCGGCCCCCTCCTAGATCGCATTGACATCCATATACAAGTCAACCCCGTCAGCCTAGAAGCCATTGCCTCTCTAGCTCCCACCACCAACAGTGCCACCATACGCGCTAAAGTAGCCAAAGCACGCCACATACAGCAAAAAAGGTTTCTCAATTTCCCCCATATACACAATAATAGCATGATGTCTTCCAAGTTGATACACACCCTATGCCCTTTACCCAAAGCCACCCATCAGCTGCTCAAAGATGTGATGGAAAAGTTCAACCTTTCTGCAAGAGCTTATAATAGCATCTGCAAGCTAGCACGCACCATTGCCGACTTGGCAGAAAGTGCACAAATCCAAGAAAATCATGTAGCAGAAGCCGTTGCTTATCGCAGTTTAGACCAAGAAAAATGGGGGGATTAATGACGAATAGCCCTGTTGAGCATATCTGTTTACGCTAGAGTCACAGCTAGTGCCTCACCTAAGCATGCCCATCTGCGTTATAGGCCTCTTGGCTATCCCAGCGATGCTACAAATGCCATTAGCCATTATGCTGTAGTATGTGGGTCGCACTAATCGAGCACTCTATAAAAGCCAGCTTAGGATTGGCATGACGCATAAGCACACCATATAGTGCCCCAAGGTCTTGTATAAGAAGCGCTATTTTATTGCGACTTATCGTGCGGCCAAATTTGGTACAAAAATCCAGCTCTTCTGGTGAAATATGCCCAATATGTGCCATTTGGAAAGGCATCGTCATCACCATGCGCAATAGTTGCAAGCCATATTTGATCCAATTTTTTTGTGCATGGGCAGCATAGGTGTGAAACTTTTCTGCTATCTCGACCAATCGCTTATAGCCTTGCTGATAAATTTGGCGTAGCCAATCTATAAACTCTTCAAAATAGGCCAGCTCTTCGTCTGCCATCATTTTTTCTGCCAGTCGAAGATCGCCTTGGGCCATCCCTACCACTTGGCTTATGCTTGCTTGGCTACGTGCAGGATATTGTTTAGCAAAGTGGGCGATCATGATCTGATCATCCAAAGGGGGTATAGCAGTAGGCCACATGCGCGAACGTAGGGTAGAGAGTATATTATGTGCTGCCAGACTTATAAAAAAAAAATAGGTACCAGGCACTGGCTCTTCTACCATTTTAAGCATTTTATTGGCAGTAACCCTATTTAAGGTCTCTGGAAGCCACACCACGACAGTTTTTATATCGCTTTCAAAAGATTTTTCGCTTAATATACCTCGCAATGATTGCACTTGATCTTTCCCTATTTGCATGCGTGCCGTTGTGCTCCCTATAAATGCACACCAATCTTCTAAATTGCCATAAGCTTGTGCAGCTAAAAAAGAGCGCCATAGCGGCAAAAAAGTAATTTTATCTACCTCTTTTCCTTTTATCTTATCGGTCGTGCCTATCGGAAAAAGAAAATGGACATCAGGATGCACATAGCGGCTTGTTTTTATACATGCAGTACATAGGCCACATATGTCCTCTCCTTGTTTGTTGAGACAGTGCATATAGGCTACATGAGCTAATACCAACGTAAGTGGCGAGACACCATTTGGATTATAGAAGAGTTGGGCATGGGGCACTTTTTTTTGTCGAACGATATCGCATAGTTCTTTTTTTACGTCACTATGGGCTTTTAAACTTATATCTCTTTCCATCGTATGGGCTAAAAACTTATAGCGCTAGAGGCAGCTCGCTTGGCCTAGCTTTTTTCACTGCTTAATAAGGGTAACCCAAGGTACGAAAGTTTTTCGGTTTAAAGAAAGATAATAACAAATTTCTTCCTTGCTACAGAGGAAGACATGGTGCCACTAAAGGCGTAAATGTTTTTTGCGCGCACCGTACAAAATATCTCTATACAAAGGCAGGTATAGCATACTTGAAAGTACGTTTGCAGCTGGCACTATCATAGGTCAGTGTGCAGCATCACACTATTATTTTTTCCCGTACTTCTTATTAAATTTGGCAATAGTCCCGAGCTCATCTACATCAACTTTTGCGCCTGTGTAAAAAGTATGTGAGGCGGAGCTAATCTGCCTTTCCATGAGCGGATAGGTTTTCCCATCTTTCCATTCGATCGTTTTGCTTTCTTTGTTTGTCTGTACGGTAGAGCGTGTCAGCACTTGAAAGTCGTTATTGACATCACTAAACACTACATACTTATAGGATGTCGGATGAATGTTTTTTCTCATTGTAAATAGATAAAATATAGATAAATAGTTGCTAATGTTGTCCGACCAGGATTCGAACCTGGAGTCACCTGAGCCAAATTCAGACATGTTACCGTTACACCATCGGACATTGAGCCCAAAATTACACTATTTTTATTAGCTCTCCAAAAAATATATAGTTTAGATACGCAAGCTAGACAAATTACGCGCAGCATCTTTTGCTGTCAATCTATACGCATATGCCTTTCCCCTGCCTTGATCACGCTTAAATTTTAAAAAATACGGTAACATTTTACCATAGTAGTAAAAGAAAGCCCATCTGCTTTCGCAATGGGATGAATTTTTCCCATTTGCAACAGCTTATTTCTTTCTAGTGTGTGCAGCAATAGACCCTCTACTTCTAAAACGCCTCCCTTTAGCCCTTTTCCTATTTTTAAAGCCATCCCCTCTATTTTGCCTATGTGTACGTGTACGTTTTGGAGACCCACTAGGATCAACTAGCTCCTGTATTTCTTCCCACATATTACGGTTTTGTTTCGTCAAAAAACTCAACGCACTACCTTTTTGCCCCGCACGCGCTGTACGACCTATACGATGAATATAGTCTTCTGCACACTGTGGCAAATCATAGTTAATCACATGACGCACATGCGGTACATCCAATCCCCTAGACGCTACATCCGTAGCTACCAATAGCCGATATTTTTCCTCACGAAAACCCATTAACACCTGCTTGCGCCTAGGTTGTGATAGTTGACCATGGAGCGCTATACTGTTACACCCAGCCGCCTTCAGTTGATCAGCAAGCATAGCCGCCTTATTCCGTGTCTGCACAAAAATAATAATAGAGCCCTTTCGCGTCTCAAGCTCTTCCAATAGCTTTTGATATTTATTCATCCCCCGCTCTAATGCTATCGTCTCTTGTGTAATCGCTGCATGCGGACTTGATACACGCCCTATACTGATACGGGCAGGCTCCTCTAAATATTTCCCCGCCAGCCGCTCTATTTTTGGTGGCAATGTGGCCGAAAACATCAAACGCTGACGTATACAAGACATCCTTTCAATGATACGCGCAATCTGTACATCAAACCCCATATCCAGCATCATATCCGTTTCATCTAGCACCAAGATACAAGCCATATCCAGCTTAAGCGTTCCACGATCCAAATGATCATTTATACGTCCAGGTGTACCTATAATCAAACGAGGGTTGCGCTTTAAACATTTAAATTGCTTTGCAATCGGTACCCCACCGATCAACAACACCTGCTGAATTTTCCGATCCGCTGAAAGCAACTTCCCAAAAACTTTGGTCACCTGCGCAGCCAGTTCACGTGTCGGTGTTAAAACCACTACACGCACCGACTTATCCCTCAGCAACTTAGCCGTAAGCGGTATCGCAAAGGCACCTGTCTTACCTGTACCCGTTTGCGCCGTCCCTAAAATATCCTGCCCTTCTTTTAGCACTAACCCCAGCGTCTCCGATTGGATTGGAGTCGGTTTTGTAAACCCTATACTATCCAGCACATTTAAAAGATTTGCTGGCAAATTTTCTTCTCGGAAACTATTCACGTTATGTTATTATTAAAAATTAAACCTAAGGGATGATACTTTTTTACCACGCTTCTCAGGTATATTGGCACTATGGGCCATCAGCATATGCAGTATTCCCCTTTCAACACACAGCAAAACACACAACTCGCCATCAGCCAAGTGCGTGATACAAGTCATTACCTGATACTACTTTATACCAATAATAAATCATAAAACGAATACCTTACAACTACAGCAATATACACTTTTTCGCTGCCCCTGCCACCACTACCTTAACAAAACCCCCTTTTTTTAACGAAAAATACTGCTTATATACCATTATTTCCCCAAATAACCATATCAACAACCCTATCCCAACCC
>JBCCVH010000025.1:0-7797 GCA_039195685.1 Bacteroidota bacterium
AGGGAAAGAAATCTTGTTTTTGATGATAGATTAAAGGATTTTACGCCTATCACAAGGATCAAAGGAAAAATAAACCGACAGGGCATTAGGAAAATGACACCAAGAGAATGGGCAAGATTGCAGAGGTTTCCAGATCATTTTATCATTCCTGTGGCTGATGCATCTGGCTTATACACAGTTTGGTAATGCGGTTGTTGTGCCTGTCGTTCGAGCGATTGCAAATAAAATATTGGAAACCTTAGCAGAAAGCAACCCATATTCCGCACCAAAAATATGCGTTTATGGTTCAATATAAAGGTTAAAGTGCATCACATGATGTTTAAATTGGCCATTTTACAGAACAGTAAACCTATCAAAGTATAGAGAAAATTGCAAAATAGCTCATATGGTGTAGTATAGCCTGTTTTTTCTTTTTAGTTAATTAAAAATTTGGTGCGGAATATGGGTTTTATCCCAAATCTGACAAGATATATGCAACGGCCCAGCTATTAATTTGCAGTCCTTACTGGAATGTAGGGGAAATTTTTTATATTGAGGGCCTGGGGATTTAGCTCAGTTGGCCAGAGCGCTTGCTTTGCAAGCAAGATGTCGGGGGTTCGAATCCCCCAATCTCCACATGTGATCGGGATATGATTAGGCTTGGCTGGGGTAGCCATATAGGCCAAAATCGCTACTGAGCATAAAAAAGCTGAACCAAAAACATCATTCACTACATGGGGACCTATCACACACAAACATTTACGATTACTGCCGCACTTCCCTATGCCAATGGCCCTATTCATATAGGTCACCTTGCTGGTGCTTATCTTCCTGCGGATATTTATGCGCGTTACATGCGCCTTCGTGGCCATAAGGTGCTTTTTGTGTGTGGATCAGATGAAGGGGGTGTCGCTATTTTACTGCGTGCTAAAAAAGAAGGCATCTCACCACAGGAAATTATTGACCACTATCATCACCAAAATAAAAAGGATTTTTCCGCCTTAGGCATTAGCTTTGATGTATTTGACCGCACGTCCAATCCTTTACACCACAAGGAAGCTGCCGCATTTTTTACCAAGCTGTACCAAGACAAAAAATTGGAAATAGCGACAGAAGAGCAGCTTTATGATAATGTGGCTAAGCTCTTTTTGGCAGACCGTTACCTGCAAGGGGAGTGTCCTTACTGTCACTTTAAAGAGGCCTATGGTGACCAATGTGAGTCTTGTGGCAATACATTAAGTCCGACAGAGCTTATCGCACCGCGCTCCAAGCTCAGTGGAGCTCCCCTTGTCCGCAAAAAAACCACGCACTGGTACTTTCCTTTACAAAATTATGCTGCATGGCTCAAGCAATGGATGGTAGACAACAATACAAGCTGGAAAAGCAATGTGTATGGCCAGTGCCAATCTTGGCTAGAGGCAGGCCTACGCAGACGTTCTATTACGCGTGACCTAGCCTGGGGCATCCCTGTGCCCTTAGCGGCTGCTAAGGGGAAAGTGCTCTATGTATGGTTTGAAGCACCTATTGGCTATATTTCGGCTACCAAAGTATGGGCCAAAGCCCACCAAAAAGATTGGCGTACTTTTTGGCAAGATGAAAAAACCCAACTGGTACACTTTATTGGCAAAGACAATATTGTCTTTCATGCGATTATCTTTCCTGCTATGCTCAAAGCGCACGGAGGTTATATCTTACCTCGACATGTAGTGGCCAATGAGTTTATGAACTTAGAAGGGCAAAAGCTCTCTACCTCACGTAACCATGCTGTATGGCTTAAAGACTACCTCGCTACTTACCCAGAGAAAGAGGATGTTTTACGCTATATTCTTTGTGCCCAAGCGCCTGAAACCAAAGATAGCAATTTCCGCTGGGAAGATTACCAAACGCTGAATAACCAAGAGCTGGTAGGCATTGTGGGCAACTTTGCCCATCGACTTGGGATTTTTACGGCCAAGTATTTTCAAAGTAAGATACCACAGCCTAGCAACTTTTTACCGATCGACAAAGCCATTATCGCACAAATAAGTGCCTTACCTGCGCAGATAGGCCATGCTATAGAAAATTATAAATTCAAAAAAGGCCTTGCCCACCTTATCACTTTTGCACGTCTTGGCAATAAATACCTTGCCGATACCGCCCCATGGAAGAAAATAAAAGAAAACCCTACACGTGTCAGTACTATTCTCTATATTTGCCTACAAATATTAGCCCATTTTGGCTTTTATGGTAGACCTTTTCTACCCTTTACCAGCGAGAAAATAAGTAAAATATTTGGCTGTACATTTGGGACTTGGGATGATGCTTATCAGTTTGAAAAAGTACCCGCAGGGCAACCTTTGTCCTTCGGCGAAATGCTTTTTGAAAAAATATTAGCGGTAAGATAGTCCCCAATTACTTATCTTTAAGGGCGATTGGCGCAGTGGTTTAGCGCGCCTCGTTGACATCGAGGAGGTCACTGGTTCAAATCCAGTATCGCCCACATTTTTAAATAATTACAAAGCTATTCAGCTACTTTCCACTAAAACGCTAATCTACAGGAGGAAATTGTATAGCAAAGCATGTGCCTGTATTCTTAGAGGTAAAGCTGATGGTAGCACCTAATAAATCTACCACCATTTTGACAAAGCGCAAACTCGCTATTCTTTGGTCAGATTCATCTATAGGTTCAAAGAGCGAAGCATGTAAGTGACCTGGAATTTCCCGCCCATTATCTTTAATATATAGTGTACGTTCATTTGCCGACCACCAAATCACCATTTCCCGTGCATCTCCATACCAAAAAGCATTTTCTACTATATTGGCGATCGCATGATGGAATAAGGCGGGAAAAACATAGATCGAGAAATTTGTACTCTCATCTAGCAGCTTGACACGGTTTTTATAGATAAGCAACAGCCGATGGTGAGCGCCTTGCATCACATTGGCAATATTTCTACGCACAATATGGTCTTCGCTAATACGGTCGTAGTATAGCAGCTCCTCCAAAATACCTAATTGTGTTTTGCATATATTCATCAAATGTATAATATCACTGCTATAAATAATAAGATTTTTATAGTCTTTCAACTTTAGAGAAACTTGCTCTTCCTCACTTTTTGGACTGGTGATCACCTTCTGACGCAAAGTATTCGCTAGTTCTTTTGCGGGCATCATACTTAATTGGTTTTGTAAAAATCGACTGAATACTGTAGCTACAATTTTATTTTTTACTAGAGAGGCTTTCTGACGGCTATAGTTTTTTCTATTATTAAAAAGCAGACTGAGTACACAGCTATAGGTCAGACCTAGTACCACTTGCCAAGTCAAAGAGAAAGTAAAGCGTGCATAAGGCTGCTCGCTTTGGAGATAATATAGGACTAGTGCACACCCGATCCCAAGACTGGTCAGCACGAAAAAAGTAACCCGATCTACCAAACAACCAAGCAAAAATATCCCAAATAGCACCTGTAGTAAGACACTAATATTATCTGGCTGGAATAGAAAAGAGAGCATACTATTAAAAGGAAGACAATAAAATAGAATAAAGAGCCAATAATAGGGGAATAAACGTCTTATTTTGAGAGGAAAATGTACATGCCACACCAGTATATTCGCTAAAATTAACCCAATGGTATTGACCAAAGTCAGACAGGCAGGGAGATTATCCTTATTCACAAATTTGAGTGCGGCAAAGATATGCACCATCACCAGCAAAAACCCCAATACTCTTGGTTCATAAGGGTAAATTTTCATTTGTGATGTCGCCCATCTGCGTAAACTAAACCAACTATGTGTATAAGACTGACTCCTTGCCCCGATCATTTCATAGGCAGTAGGCACATCGACTATATCAGGTGAAATCCTATCTTTTGGAAAGAGATAATACACCATAAACAAACAAAAGCTACTGACCACAATAGCCAATGAAAAGCTATACCCAAGGTAGTCCCAAATAGTCGGGGTGATCAAGTAGGGTCGTAGTAAGACAGCCACTACTATACTCCCGAATAAACTACCCACGCTAGCAAAAAAAGCTTTCTTATGCCCCTTTAGCGTGAGCACCCCAAAAAAGAATGGCAGCGTGCACGAGGTAGCTATCGTAAAAGCAAGACATAACACAGCGCCCATCATATTGGGTACTAATGAGAGCAACCAAGCCCCAATGATCGCCACACTACCAAGCAAGAAGGCCATATAGGGAATTTTGTAATTGACTGGGCGTATTTTCCCTGTCACATGCTGGGTATCTAGATTGATCATCCTTTCTAAAGCCTGTATTAAGGCGATGAACACCGCTATGGTGACCATAAGTAAACAAGAGAAGAGCAGCACAAGCGCCATACTATCCCCACTATCTTTATCAGCGTATTCGTTCACACGCTTAACAAGGTTAGGCAGGAAGTTGGAAGCAAAAGGTATCTCAGCTAAAAAGAACCCAAATAGCGAAATCAAAATCAACAAGCGTATTAAAGGATAAAAAATAGCGATATTATTTATTTTGTTTGCTGTTTTTTGCTTATTCTTATACATCGCAAGCATTGTAGGGATCACTGTTGGTGAAGCAAAAGCGAGTAAGCTTAAGCACAATTGTAATACGATAAAAAAGATCATTTTATATGGAGACAACATGCCCCAATAGCCCATGCCCTCTTTATTTACGTTGATCATCTTGGAAAAAATGTTTTGTATACCTTGATACTTTGTCAGCACTTGCTTTGTCCACCATCCTGATGTCCCGATAAACATCACAAAAGATAGTAGAATCGCTGCTTTTATCCTGCGCATACTGCTATAGCGTGCATATAATGTTCCCAAAACGCCTATCCCCAAAATAGTTAATAGCAGATGACCCCCTATTGCTACAGCTGTAATACCGACACTGGCCAGTAGTACGATCAGCATAAGCAACATCGCTATAACGCTGCTGACCGTGGTAAAAATGTGCGCTTTACGCCCGTATAAAGTACCGATCACCCCGCCTAATGTTTCATACTTTTTAAAGGTGGCCATTTTACGAACCAAGTGGTACATAAATAAACATGGAAAGATGAAGTACAACAAGGTGAGGGCGATTAATAAAATTTTGTAATCTGCTCTAGTAACCACAAAGCAGCAACTCACATAGTACGCCTCTGGGATGATAAGCAATAAAGGCACTATGATAATGTGCATCCCCGATAAGCTATGGTACACCATTTTTTTGCTTTGAAACAAAAGAACAGCAAGAAATAGTAAGTTTGCTATGAAGAAAATGGAGAACAGTAGTGTCATCTATTATGTTTTTATTATCTTGGGTTGCAATATAACAATTTACGCAATTAACACGACTTAATAAAGAAAAATGTAAATATCTGCCCAACAACAGCATAGATATGCTTTAACATACAACTGGCAACAAGCGTAAGCGCAATAGCAGGTCTATGGTCTATATTGCTCGATTATGCTTGGGTATATTTTAGCTATGGTCTATGCACGTACACAAAGAATTGACTTAGCGATCATCTCATATTCCGAGCCAAATTTTTCAAAATTTTTAGTTAACTAAAAAGAAAAAACAGGCTATACTGCACCATATAAGCTATTTTGAAATTTTTCCCTACACGTTCTCTATACTTTAATGTATCTATTTTCCTGTAAAATGGCCATTTTAAACATCATGTGATGCACCTTAACTTTTATATTGAATCATAAACGCATATTTTTGGTGCAAAATTGGGATTAAGGGCACTTATGTTGGTATAGATAGGATGTGCTTTTTTTGCAGATTGGTCTCAAAAGCAGTACAAAGGCACCGAAGCGTAATCAAATAAAGCTGAGATAAATTGCGGCGAAGCTTTCTTATTGTTGTAGACAATGGGATTTACGCAACAATTAACTTGCAAGCTACAGCAAAAACTTCATGTGCACGTAAAATGACGAAAAACGTCGTACAGTCTATATATCAACCCAAGCAGTAGCCTACTAAAAGCACAAAAAAGTAAAGGGTGCAACGCATTTGCCATTAGCCACGTTTGATGAGTGGAAATTCTATCCAAAAGGTAGTGCCCTTATTGCTGGTCTCAAAGTCAATCTCTGCTTTAAAGATATCTTCTACTACCATAAAGACAAACGCCAATCCAATACCACTTCCTGTACCATCTTTAGTAGAAGTTGTATACAAATCCCTGATCTTAGAGGCAATATGAGCAGGGATACCACTGCCATCATCCTGAATATAGAGCCGTCTAGTGGCGGCATCCCAAGATAGCACCACTTCCTTAGCGTTACCATGCTTTTGCGCATTTTTAACAAGGTTGAGGATGATATTATTCACAAATGGCGGGAACACCTCTACCTTGAAATCTCGACTTGCGGCTATCCGTACCCGATCCCGAAGAAAGCTTGGGATCAATCCATACGCCTTTTCTATCAACGCCTTCATCGACATAACTTTTATCTCACTTTGGGGGATATAGTCAAACTTCACCAGTTTTTTAAATGCGTGGGCCTGGTCAGCACACTCTTGCATGTAGCGCGCCATGTCATTCCATTCCTGCGCTTCATTGATCATATCTTTTCTGCCTTGCGTATACGCATTTTGCACATAGTCAATAGTAGATTGTGGACATTGGTATAGGTTGAGCAAATCATGACCAAAACCTGCGGCATAGGTCTTTGTGCGCATAAGACGCTGGGTATTGATTTGTTCCTGTCGACTGCAAAAGAGAAAACCTAGCCCAATCGCACTCGCAATCGCTACAAAGCCAATCCAAATATAATCATAAAGATTGCGTGTGATGGTTTGAAGGCCTGGATTTTCGGGAGGTAGATAAGTCTCCCGATAGACGATCCACGCTAGCCCCCAACCTATGATCGTGAAAAAGCAATAGCTACGCCAATCCACCAATAGATGGAGCAATACGATGGAAAGCACCAACTGTATCAGCAAAATGGTACTCATCGGCTGGTATAGGAAAAGCAACATATGCATAAAGGGCAGTATATAGACGAGTGCCCCATAGTAAAAGAGCGGGAAATACGATTTAAAAGGCTGCCGCCACATCACATGTATCATCAATAGCGTACAAAGCAACAGTGCTAATAGGTTCAATACAGTAAAAATCATCATATACCCTGTATGAAAACGAGGTGCAATCGTGACACGCACCACTGAGCTGAGGGCCAAAAAGAACCCTACAGCTGTAGGCTCATTTCCATAGCGAGCAAAGGTATCTTTCGCCCAAACCAAAGGATTTGAGAAAATCGTATGCCATTTTTCTCTAGTGCCACCCATTTGGCGCACAGTTTCTCCTTTTACCTTGGGCTGCTCCCACGTGAGGCGGCCATACACGTCTTTATGGATCAAGAGAAATACAATAGCTGTCACCAATAGGATAGGGACTACAGCATACCCCATTTTACGCCTAAACAACAGGTTTTTCCAATATGCTTCACCCCCAATTACCACCGTATTGGTGTAGAATAAAATTCCTACTAATATAAATAGACTTAAAAACACCCCCAGTGTATCGAAAAAAATTTTAGTATTGCCCTTAAGCTTAAAAGCAGCTGCGATCACAAATATGGCAAAGCAACCGAACACATCTTTTGATGAGTCAGCCAGCGTTGCACTATACATTTCAAAGGAAGAAAATAAGTAGGCTAACCCCATACTTGCCAGCCCTGCTGTGAGTGCTATTGTTTTTACATGTGTAAGCTGTGCAAAATCTAGCTCTTTTTTCTTTTGCTTATATTGGATAATATCTCGGATCACCACGACCACCAGCGCATTAAGGAAAGAATCTGCTGTAGACATAATCACACCTAACAGCATCACCATCAGTATAAGCTTTACCATAC
>JBCCVH010000026.1:0-7668 GCA_039195685.1 Bacteroidota bacterium
AATTGTTTTAAAGTGCAATTTGGCTACACTACCAGTCCCCTTCCTATCTCCTTCCCATTCACAGACTTCCATCATTCATCCACTATACTCATTAATACTGGCACATGTGGCAGCTATGCGTATAGTGCTAATGGTCACCGCTGCAGCTACTATAATATACATGACAAGTTTCACTTATCTGTAAATATTTTGGCAAAATTAAATTTAGAGCAAAATAAAGATAAAAAATATAAAAAGTGCTCCAAAAAGCAGCCTATCGATCCCATAAACTGTCTCCGCAAGCCCCCTGTCGTTTACGATGCTGTAGCCACACTGCCCTGCACAGCCTTAGCATACCTATCCTATATAGTTTGTGTCGCTTGCAGTTTTAGCTATATTGCAGGGCGAGCTAATGCACAAATATATGGATAAAGCTAAAAAGTATTTCGGGCAACATTTTCTACAAGATAAGGCGATTGCCGAAAAGATAGTAGAGATATTAGGCCCTACAGCTGGCTATGCGGCGGTAGTAGAAATAGGGGCAGGGCGAGGTGCGCTCACTGGCAGCCTAGTCGCCCAGGTAGATGTGCCGCTCTACTTGGTAGAAATAGACAGATCGTTAGCGCAAGTTTTACAGAAGAAGTACAGCGGAGAGCAAGTGCATGTCATCATGGCTGATTTCCTCGCTTGGTCTTTTGCCGATGTGCCCCAAGGGCCTATTGCCCTTATTGGTAATCTGCCGTATAATATCTCTTCGCCTATTTTCTTTAAAGTATTTCACCACCATACCCAAATCAAAGAGGTGGTTTGTATGGTACAGCATGAAGTAGGCGCACGTATTGCCGCTAAGTCTGGAAATAAGACGTATGGCATCTTGAGTGTATTGCTTCAGGCATTTTACGAGGTGACCTATTGCTTTGGTGTAGCGCCCACTGCCTTTACTCCCCCTCCTAGGGTGCAATCTGCCGTCATCAAGCTTGTGCGCAATAATGTGGCGCAGCTGGATTGTGACTTGCAATGCTTTGTACGTGTCGTGAAGATGGCTTTTCAGCAGCGCCGCAAAATGCTCAGCAATGCTTTGCGACCACTAGGAGTGCCACTGCACCATTTACCTGCTACGTTACTGCAAAAGCGTGCGGAAGCCTTAAATGTGGCTGAGTTTATCACGCTTACCAAACAATTAATGACATAATGGCTGCGAAAACTTAAGCTTATTTTTCTAAATTTTGGGTGAAAAAGTGCCGTTTCTAGCCCTTGTTAGTGGTAGCAATAGGCGCTTATTTGAAAATTCCCCTTAATTTATTTATAAACTCAATTTTATTGTCTATAATTGGTCCCTAGAATTGAACATAGTTTTTTAACAAAAATTTATGAGATTTAGACGGTTTATTATTACTGCTTTCATCCTTGCAACGCTGATCCTCGCTTGGCCGCTTATATGTACTTGGAAAATATATCAGCTAGAAAACGCATATATTAATGCACAAGAAGGGCCGATTGATCGTAACGATATGGCCAAAAAGCTCAATGAACGCTATGGCGAAGCAGGAGAACCTATATGGAGTCTGCCTTGGGGGGCATACTATTACAATGATATCACAAGGGTAGCGCTCGACAGAGGCCAAGACCTAGTAGGGGGAAGTGCTACTATATTCCAAGTAGATGAAAGAGCCTTTATACTAAAGTATGGAGACCGTGAAAAAATTATGCCCATTATTCAGGCCGTTGATAAAGAAAAAATACCACTAGGGGATAGTTATTTAACCTCTTTTATCAAACAAAACCAATCTAACAGCGAAAATTATTGCCCACTTGCAGATTTGTTTTCCGCGCTCGACAAGGTTGAAAGTACTGATCAAGATAAAACAGTCGCAGAAAAGTTACGCGACTATATGCATGATCGTCTAGCGAAATGTTCGCCTACGCTTGAAAAACATTTAGGCAATACCTATCACATTAGGTCGCAAACTACAGGCCAGACCAAAAGCTTGATACTAGAATCCCCCGATTCTTCTAAAAAAGAGATGGAAAAATTGGCCAATTTAGCAGACAAACCTTTAGAGTTGCAATTTTACGAAGTAGTTAGTCCAAAAGATTTTTACGATACTATTAAAGATATAGAAGAATATACGAACGACTTATCTATGCCCGAGTATAACAAGATCAAGTTCACCAATCTCAGTAAAAAAAAAGAGGCCCTAAAGGTTTTTCAGGACAAGTGCAGGATTGATCAACGTGTTTTTTTTGGTCCAAAAGAAGAAGAGAAAGATGGTACACCCTATTACCGCATCTACCTATTAAAAGAAGATCAAGCGTATAATAGGAAAACATTTGTAGTAGAAAGTGCAAAAGCCTTCACTCCGGCGGCTCCCCAAGAAAAGCATGTAGCGGTAAAGCTCGACAAGTCTAGTGGTGCACTTTTAAAAGAGTTAACTGCAGGGCTTAAGGATAAGGCAGAAAACACTTTGCTAGCGATTGTATTGGACGAGGTGGTGCTAACGGCACCTAAATTAAAATCAGCAATTGGGCAGAATTTCTCTATTGAATTTCCTACAAACGCCTCTGCTAAAGAGGTGGAAAAGCTCGCAGATGAGCTTAATGCAGGGTCTTTGCCCATCAAACTACAAAAAATAGAAACCAATGTGATGGGGCCTTCTTTGGGGCTAAAAGCACAAAGACAAGGATTTATGGCTATTTTTTTGGGGTTGATTTTGATCTTGCTCTTTATGTTTTGCTACTATGCAAAAGCAGGCTTGCTGGCCAATGTGGCTTTGATCTTTAACTTACTCTTTATCTTAGGGACATTAGCTTTCTGTGGGTTTGAATTGACATTATCGGCTATTGCAGCGGTAGTGCTTACGATGGGTACGGCAGTTGATCTGAATGTAGTTTGCTTTGAACGTATACGCGAGGAGCGCCGTGCAGGCATACTGATGAGAGATGCCATTTATAATGGATATGAAAAGGCGATGCGGGCGATCATGGACTCCAATATCACCACACTTGTCACTGGGCTAATCCTGTACTCGTTTGGGATCGGTACGATTAAATCTTTTGCCGCTACTTTGATCATTGGTATTATCTGTACGTTTGTGACTGCCATGCTCTTTTCACAGCTTTTGTTTGACCTTATCCTCTATTTGGTAGGCCCAAAAAGGATATCGTTCTCCTTTGGCTTTACAGAAAACGTGCTGACTAACTTTAAGTTTGACTTTATCAGTAAGCGCAAATTAGCCTATGCCTTTTCTGCTATCGTGCTGCTAGGGGGGGCTGGGCTCACTTATTACCAAGGGCTCGACTATGGTACTGAGTTTACAGGCGGGACGGACTATAGGGTAAGCTTTGGTAAGAAAGTAGATTTTGAAAAAGTGCAAACAGAACTAAAAAAGGAGTTTGCAGCAGCGAAAACAGCACACAATTTGCCAAAAGATGGGACGGTGGAGGTGCGCCAAATAGGCGCAGGAAAACAGCTGACAATTACCACTAACTTTGGTACGATCAATAAGCTAGAAGGGGACTTGACATTAGATGGATTGGTACAGGCGGCGATCGACAAGAGCACCAATAGCAAAATGCAAACTGACGATGCAAGTACCTTAGCCCAAGATGAATATAGTATTGGCAGTAAATCCACTGTAGATGCAACAATGGCAAAAGCAATAAAAGATAGGGCTTTTTGGGCGATCTTATTGGCCTTAATAGCGATGTTATGCTATATCTTTTTCAGCTTTAACAATATTAAATTGGCTTTTGCAGCACTTATTGCGCTTGTGCACGATGTAGGGGCGCTGTTTGCTTGCTTAGCATTGGCCAAGCTATTTGGTGTGAACTATAAGATTACACAAGGGTTTATCACTTGTACCTTGACATTGATTGGTTACTCGATTAACGATACGGTGATCATCTTTTGTCGTATTCGTGAAGAGAAAAAGAACAGAGCAGGGCGCGGCATTGGGGATAAAGAGAGTCTAAATAAATCTATCTCCTTGACACTCAGTAGGACGATAGTCACCTCTATTACCACGTTCTTACCTGTAATGGTGCTATACTTTACAGGTGGTATAGCGCTAGAGCCGATGGCTTTTGCACTAGGCTGTGGCATAATCTTTGGTACGTACTCTTCTATCTTTATTGCGACACCGATTGCCTATGATATGGACAAAACTTCTAACTTTATCACGAAAAAGGTCAACAGATCGCGTGTGCAATAGCTTTTTTTAGGCTATTGCTTTTGTAAGCGTAAAATTATACCGACATTTGCGGGTCCGCACGTTGCCGTCTTGGCAAAAATATTGCTATTGTGCTAAGAAATTTGTAACATTAAGCGCCTTGGCAACAACTGCGTAAAGTCTCAAAAGAGGCTTGCATAATATCGCGGGGTAGAGCAGAGGTAAGCTCGTCGGGCTCATAACCCGGAGGTCGCAGGTTCGATCCCTGCCCCCGCCACAATCTATTGAAATACAATACCTTTTATGGTGACAAAAGAGGTCAAAACATCCTATTTAAGTATGCAACAACTATCTTATACCATACGTGCTTTATAATGCCTTCTTTAAAACAAAAAAAAACAAATAATCAGAAACGCCTTTATATGTTCCTGCTTATCTTTTTTTGTTTTTGGTGGTTACCTTTTTCTTTTTTGGGTACACATAGGTATGAAAAATTAATCTCCTACGACTTAGTAAACCATCTCATCATGCACCTAGCTGATGAGTATGCGTTGCATTTTGGGGAGGTCGTCATCTCCCTACCGATGATCTTATACACTACTGGCGAAGGGTGGAAATGCTTTTCTTCGAGCAGGTTATTGGGGCATGGTGAGGAGCGTATCATCTATAAAGGCTTTTATATCAGTGAAGAAGGCATACTTATCCATAAAGACGACAAAGCATTCTATGATTTTTCCATCACCAAAAACGTGGTGATGATGATATTGGCCATGTGCGTACTCTGCTTGCTTTTTACAAGATTAGCAAGCCATCTACGAAAGCGCAGCGGCAAACGACTGAATGGATTTTGGCTTATCCTTTTATATTTAGTGCGTTTTGTGCGTAACGATATCGCTCGTGAAATCATCGGCCCCAAGCATTATGAGCGGTTTACGCCCTATTTATTGACTATATTTTGTTATATTTTATTACAAAATATACTCGGCCTCTTGCCTAATGGGGCGAATGTGACGGGCAATATTTATGTGACAGCGACCTTGGCTCTTTTTACTTTTATCACAGTGGTGTGGAATGGCACACTAGACTATTGGGCACATATTTTTGCCCCACCAGAAGTTCCCCTCTTGATGTACCCAATCTTAGTCCCTATCGAAATTATAGGGCAATTGATTAAGCCTGCACTATTGGCCATACGCCTATGTGCCAATATGTTTTTAGGACATATGGTGCTTATTTTTTTTGTAGGTGCCATTTTTCTTGCAGGGGATCTAAGACTTGCAGGGATAGTGGTGCCGATCAGTGCCGCCTTTACACTATTAAAAATATTTGTTTCTTTTATCCAAGCTCAGATTTTTACCGTTTTATCGGCTGTGTTAATAGCAGGTGCAGTAGAAAAACATTGAAAAAAGAAATAAATATTGAATTTTAATTTTAAAAATAGATCGACTATGGAACAAGCAATAAAAATAGGATTACTGGCACTAAGTTGTGCAATGGTTATAATAAGTGGCGTATTCTGTCTAGCAAAGGTAACGTGTTCAGGATACAAGGCTATGGCGAGGCAACCAGAAGTAGCAGATAAAATTAAAAGTGCTCTGCTGATGCCTTTAGGTTTCATCGAAGGTGCGGCCCTCCTTGGCGTAATAGCTTGTGGCTTGTTGAGCTTTGCGAAGTAAAAAGGGTAAGTACAGCAAGATAGCATTTACCCCACAAAGATAAGTGCATAAATTTTTTACACGCTGAAACAAAATTATGGGTATATTAGAGTATTTTAAAACATTGCAGCTAGGGTTAATTTTCTTTCAAACTTTAGTGTTTTTATGCACGCTTTTTTTGCTCAGGAAATTTGCTTGGAATAGTATTCTCTCTTTTATAAAGGAACAAGAAGAAGCCCATGCGGCAGCAATGGATCGTCTTGAAAAAACAAAACAACAAACAGAGAAGCTAGAGATAGCCAGCAAAAGTATCATCGATCAAGCTAAAAAGCGCGGCGAAGCTATTCGGGAAAATGCCCTAGCTCATCAAAAAGCGCTGCTCGAAGAGGGCCGGCAAACGCTTGCGCTCGAGAAAGAAAAAATGATCGCACAAGCTATGGCCCATTTGGCAGAGCAGCAGGCTAAAGAAAAGAAAAACCTGAAAAAGAAAGCGGCTACTTTGATCATTCATGCTACAGAGAAGCTATTACGTACTAGGGTAGAAAACCAATATAAAGATGCGCTTCTTTTAGAGCAGCTGGTCCAAGATGCCACACAAGAAGTGTCACATAAGGCTTGAGGATGAAAAACGAAATTGTACATAGATATGTGGATGCTTTTTTTCGTTTTGTAAAAAAGCATGCTGATGCTAAAAAAGTGCAAGAGGATTTAAAGCGCTTTGTAGCGTCTTGTACCCAACACCCACACTTACTTGCGTTCCTGCGAAACAAGCTCATCCCCAGTGCTAAAAAAATACACATGATCGGTGTATTGGCTCCTAAAATGCAAAAAGCAACGCATTATTTCTTCTCCCTTGTCATCAGGGGGAAGCGGGAAGCTTTTTTACGTCAGATGGCGATAGCTTTTATAGAGGCTTATAAGAAAAGTGCGCATATGTGTATTGTGAAAGTAGATGCTGCGCGTCCCATTCCACCTGCAAACATGGAAAAAATAAAAGCACTTGTTGCGCAACTCACGCCTTGTCAACAGGTAGTAGAGATAGATGTACGTATCTTGCCTCAACTTATTGGTGGTTATGTGCTACATATAGGCCCGCATCGTTTGGATGCTACTATAAAAGCACGACTCAACCAATTGCAAAAAGTATGGCTAGCGTAAAGCATTACAGGCTGTCATGTGCTACGTTGCCTAAACTTATCTAAGGCTTAGCTTCTTTTGAAAGCTATGGAGAGGCACGAGTAGCACTAATGTATGGATGGTGTTTCAGGCCATTAAAAGAGAAGAGGTAAGGTCTTGTGCTATTTTTTTCGCATTATGCAAGAATTAGTGTAAATTTGGACCTTACTACTCTATATTAGGGCCCGTAGCTCAGCTGGTTAGAGCACTTGACTCATAATCAAGGGGTCCCAGGTTCAAGCCCTGGCGGGCCCACATTTTATAGATTGCCTTTTTTGGATTGCCATTAAATGAGTGTTAAGGCGACCTCCATTGCCACTATTCGTTCGTAGAGGGGGATTTTTTTGCTTTGTATCACTATGCTAATATGTTTATGGTAGGCCTTTATCGGCAATTTGTTCTCGCAAGTGGCGTGACATGGATAGTGGATGTAGCCCATGCAGCCGAGACGTTGCTTACAATAATAAGAATATTATGGCTTTTCGATATGTGGTGCAGATTTTTTGTACTACCCGATATCCCACACCAAACTTTTAGTTAACTAAAAAGAAAAAACAGGCTATACTGCACTATATAATCTATTTTGAAACTTTCTCTAAATAGTTAATCCTGAAGTATTAAATTAAGACACGATTAGAGCCTATAAATAACGTTTTTGAACATAAAATGGACACTTTTTTTGAGCAAAA